>NZ_NJGW02000025.1:0-51453 GCF_002216225.1 Pandoraea sp. CB10b_02 | reverse complement strand
CATGTCGGTTGCTTGCATGAATCCGAGTTGAGGGTGGTGCAGAAAATTTCAAGTGCGCAAGGGCCGGATCAATAGCGAGATGGCATAGAGGTCATCCCGCTCCATTCCGATCAGAAGTACCTTGTTCGTGTAGATCCAATCGGACGGAGCGAGCATGCCAACCGGGTACTTTGTGTTCTTTGAGTAGCCGATGAAATTTCCGCGCTGCCGTATGCGCCGCATCAGGTCGGCGCGGTGGTTCCAGAACTGCCACCAACGGTCGATCAAACCTTTGTAACTCTTGAGAGCGGCGACCGTGCGAGTCGGTTGCACTTCTTCGACGATGAAGCGATGGGCGATCGGCCATCGTCTGGCGATCTCGTCCAAACTGCGATCACCGATATCCAGCGCCCATCGACCGATGCGATTGAGCGCCGAGCTCGTGATGTCGTCACCTGTGATGTAAGGACGGAGCAGGCTGTCCGGTTCATTCTGGAGTCGCTCAAACCAGGGGCTGTCCGGCGTGATGACGAATGCCAGACCTTTGCTGTTGTTTACACCTTCGAAAGCAAAGAGTGCATCCGGCAGGGTTTGTGGGGCCCAGACATCCGAGGCTTCTGGCTCCAGCCTCGGTCCGATGCGAGCACACTTCCGGCCATCGGCATCGCATTCGGCCGGCCATTCGCCCTTGATGAAACCAACGATGGCAACCACCACGGCTGCCGTGCCGGGCCAAGGCATGCCTTTCTTGGCGAAATAGATCATGCCGTTCTGAACCACTACACCGAGGCCGACATCGATGGCACTACCCTCGGCGATGTTGCTGGTCGCGAGCAGCCCATAACAGCCATCGGTTCGCAGCAGGTCGACGGCGCGACGATGGAAGACCACGCACAAGTCGATCTTGCCCGGAGATGCACCCAAGACCATCTGGCACTGCCATTGCAGCTTGTCACCCATTGCGCTTTTCCAGAGGCGGTTGCCCAGGAACGGCGGGTTGCCGACGAGAGCATCGAATCCGGAGAGCGATCTCGCAAAGACCTCTGGAAATTCCAGTGGCCAATGGAACGGCAAACGTCTTGTCTTTTCAGGAGGGAGATCGGCGCTCAATGCGTTGTGCGCTCGCCGAATCATGGTTTCTATCGCGTCGCGCTTACCATCGACGGCCTGCCCGGCGTGAATCGCGAGCGTGCCGACGGTACTGGACAGGACGTTGGCATTCCCTCCCGAAGAAAGCACTTCGGCGATGAACGCATCGGCGATGCGCTCCGGCACGTCGAGCTTCTGGCGTGCATCGGCATCCAGTCGCGCCATAGCCTCGACGTCACGGATGTCCCGGATGGGCATCTGGCGCAGCGCTTGCCGCAATTCGATCGCCTCGCGCACGGCTTGTTCGATGTTCTGCCCGAACAGGCGTTGCTGACCTTTCCCGGTCGGCGTCATGGTGAGTTCGGTGAGCTGATCCAGCCGATGAATACCGAGCAGGCTGTCGCCACAACGTAGGTTGTGGTCCAGAAAGCCGAACGGCCTCCCCTTGGCCAGCGTCACCAACCAGATGGAGAGTTTGGCGAGTTCAACGGCCAAGGGGTTCAGGTCCACACCGTAGAGGCAGCGCTCGGCGATGAGACGGCGAGCGATCACGGTGCGTGCCTCGGTGTCGCGGGGCAGAGGCTCCTTGGTGTGCGGCACATCCAGGACTTCGCCATCCACGCTCACCGGATTTCCACTGCATTCAGCCAGCGACCAAGCCTCGACCAAGCGGTCCGCCAGCCAGCGGCAGGCCTGCACCAGGAACGCGCCTGAGCCCATGGCCGGGTCGCAGATCTTCAGGTCCAGCAGTTCGGCGGGGGATTTGAGCTGCCACTGCTCACGCGGGGTGCCTTCGGCTGGCCCCACATAGGCGATCGGCGTCAGGGTCTCGGTGACGATGGCCTCGGTGAGCGATTTCGGCGTGTAGTGAGTGCCAGTCTCGCGACGGTCGGAGCCGGTAGTGACGATGAAGGCACCGGCGGGGTAGACCAGCGGATAGCCCCAGGGGTCGGTGCGCACCAGGTGGGCAAACGGCTTGATGCGATTACGGAGATTGGTGTCCCCATGGCAGGCGGCGAGCAGACGATCGGCAAGGGTATCGTCGACCGGCTTGGCCAGATCGTTGCGCACACGGCTGGCGGAACTGCCGGAGCGCTCCTGGAGCAATTCGGCAAGACGTTCAGCGCCGTCGAGGCGGGCAGATTCCAATTCGGCCAACTTGACCCAGGGCGCCTTGGCGCTCTTGGTGCCATTCAGTTCCAGCGTGACCTCGGCGGTTCGCTTGACGGTACGCTCCAGCAAGCCCTCATAGACATAGCCGATCTGTTCGACGTCCAGTGCGCGGTAGGACAGTGTTCGGCCCTGGAACTGCTGGATGGCCTCGAGCAACAGCAGCACGGTGCGGTTGTCGATCGGCAGCGGCTTGGCGATGTCAGTGCGCCAGTCGGAGCCCTTGGCGCGGCCCTCGAGGAAAGGAAAGCGATCCGGGTCGAACAGCGAGCCACCCAGTGCGGGCAGACGCAGATTCTCATGCTCGATACCACCAAATACGGCGCGGAAGATGGCCAGCAGGCGCGACCAGGCATCCCAGCGGCGTTCGAGGATCTCCTCGGATTCCTTGCGCAATTGCATGCGCAAGGTCGAGAGTGCGTAGTTAGCCTCGTAGCGTTCATCGCCGAGCAACAGCAAGCCACGCTCCTCGGCGGAGAGCAGGAACACCAGCCGCATCATCACCGTCAGCGCGGCCTCGTAGAGCACGGGCTCCTTCACGTCGCGCAGCAACTCGCGATCGCGGTCCTGGTCGGCCTTGTCGAGCGCCTGGATCAGCACTTCCACGGCGCGCCGCACCTGCTCGCCGAGGGCGTCGGTGACTTCATCCTGATACTTCAGTGAGCGGTCGAACAGTGCCGGCAGTTGCTCGGCTTCATCGACGAAGAAGCGACGAATGCCCAGCAGGTGCACGAAGGCTTGCAGGGTGATGGGCTCCTGACTCCAGATGCGGGCGTACCAGCTGGCGAAGGTGGTGACGGCGCCTACTGGGGCGTCGACCAGCATCCAGCGCTCGCCATTGGTCACTAGCCCGAGGCGGCAGCCTGTGGCGCGGCACAACTGAACCATGCGGTCAGCTGGAGTGGCGGCCCATCCGTCCAACTTCAGGGTGGCGTCGAGGTCGACATCCTGGCCGTAGGTGTGGATGTGCATCAGCGGCTTATTGCCACGCTGCTCATCGATCACAGCGAGATCCGGAGCCAGCATGACGCCATGCTCTGGCAGGGCGGCACTCAGGTTGGCCGCACACCAGTCGGCGCGCTTCAGGACGTCGGCTTTGCCATCCTCATCGAGTTCCAGGCCACGCGCCAATACCTCATCGATCCAGGCGGCGTGCAGCTCGGGAAATTGTGGATCATCCGTCTCGAGCGCCTCACGCCATTCCTCGTAGGCCTGTCGCAGCCGTTTGCGCTTGATTCCGTCGAGCTCTTCCAGGCCTTGGGGAAAGGCCTCCTTGAGAACGGGAACGGCGAGGAACGGACCGGAGATCTCGATCAGCGCCAGCCAGTCGTGGTGCAGGTCGTGATTGCTCATACCGCACCCCCTTTCATGGCTGATTCTGGAACCAGGAAAACGACTGCAACCGGGAAGGTGCGATCATCGAGCTTGGCATATCGGGTCTCGATGGCCTGGACCTCCTGGATGCGCTCGGCCGGAATGCGCGCGAGGCGCGCCTCCAGCGCGGCGGTATCGCGCCTGAGCTGGGTGCGCTCGTCCTCGGTGAACAGCGACATCTGCTCGGGCTGCTGGTCCTTTTTCAGTTCACTCTGGATCGCCTTCTCGAGCTCGTCCAGCACGGCACCGATGTCGTCCAACTCTCGTTGCTTGCGGGTCTGCAGTGTGTTGGCCAGGAACTTGAGTCGATCCTTCGAGCGGGCGTCGACTGCCTGCAGGATGGCGGGTCGAGTGCGATCGAAGCGCACCCGAAGGGCATCGAACAGCGAATCGTTCGCTGTGATGGGCTGCGCCTCGTCCAGCCACTGCTGGACACGCGTGACGCCCTCTTCGCGGCGGAACGACTGATCGCGCAGATAGCCGCCCGAGACGGTCAGTTCCTCGTGAAGGCGATGGTGGTTGCCACCGGTGATGACCAGCCGCGAGATGACGACCACAGCCGGACCATCGATGCTGCCATCCGGCAATGTGCGCACGGTGACGCGATGGAGTTTCTTCACGTCATCCTGCGCCCAGACCTCGGCGCGCAACAGGCGCAGACACATCTGCACCAGGCGATGGTTCAGGTGGACCAGCACGACGTCGTCTCGCCCCTTGGCCACGGCGTGGTCGAAGGTGATGGGGCGTATCTGCTGGGTATGCGGGTGACGCAGGCCCTCCAGACAGCGCGCCCATGATCCCGAGAGGGGTGGCATCCTGAATGCGCTGCCTTGGGGTGCATCTGCGAGGGCGACGGGTTCCAATGGGGGGCGGCCCGCTAGCGCGAGACCAGTCTTCACCGCCATCTGGATGTGATCGGGCGTGAGGTGAAAATCCTGCTGGGTGGCGAGTAGTCGTTCATGGAGCTTGGCGACGCGCTCTTTCAGCTCGCGTTCGGCGCGCACGAAGCGCCTGGCCTTGGCAATCTTGGCCTCCGCGAGGCGGGTGTCCAGATCCTTCAGCGAGCCTTCGATGAGCCCGGACATCTGGGGCGCGATGACCGGATTGACGCTGCCCATGTCGGCGCGCATCGACTCCAGTTTGCGCAAGGCACGCAGGATGTCTTCGCCGTGGCCACCGACCGATGCATGGCCTTTGTCCCCGCCGTCGACCGGGTGCCAGATCAGCACCTCTTTCTCGCGTTGTCCGTGACGGTCGATACGCCCGTTGCGCTGCTCCATCACGTTGGGGTTGTAGGGGATCTCCAGGTGGATGAGGCAATTGCAGTGGTTCTGCAGGTCGATACCTTCGGAGGCCGCATCCGTGGCGAGCAGGATGCGGACGGGGGAATCCTTGGGAGATGCCTGGAAGGCTGCCTTGATGGGCTCACGCTCATCCTGAGTGAGTCCTCCGTGGAGCAGACCGAGTCGTTCGCCACCGAAACCATGGCTGGCGAGGATCTCGTGCATCCACTGGTGGGTGGTGCGGTATTCGGTAAACAGGATCACCCGGCGATCGTTCCACTGACCTCCCGGTTTCAGATTGGCTGAGAGCCAATCGAGGATGGCTCTGGCCTTGGAATCGGTCTGGTTCTTGGCGCGCTGCGCCCATTGCCTCAAGTCGGCCAGCATCCGTTGTTGCTCTTGCGTCAGCGGTTGGGAGCGGCGGGATGCCTCCTCGACGGCCTCCGATTGAGCATTCTCGACTTCCTGGTCGTTGGCGTAATCCTCGTCTGCTTTCAGGATGGCTTTGCGCAGGATGCGCTCGGCCATGGCATCTCGAGCTTTGGGCTTGGCGCCATTCGACAGCGAGGCGACGTGCTTCTCGAGCGTGGAAGCGAACGCGGCGGGCGACGAGAAGATGCGCTTTTTGAGCAGTTGATTGACGAACGAAGTGCCGAATGTGCTGCCGGTCTTCTCCGCGTCTTTTTCGCGGCTGGCACAGTAATCGTTCAGCTTCTGGTGGATCTCCCGTTCCTCATCCGTGTATGGGACCGCCAGCGCCTGGAGCTTGCGCTGGGCATACAGGGGTTTGCCGTCAGCATCGACGAGATCGCTTTTCAGGCGACGGATCATCACCTGACTCAACTGCTTCTCGTCAGGGAGGATGTTCCGGGCGAAGCGCTGGTCGTCCAGCAATTCCAACAGTGAGGTGAACGACTCGGTGTAGCCGTTGTGCGGTGTCGCGGTCAGGAACAGCCGATGTTGGAAGTGTGGACTGATCGCGCGGATGAAGCGCGTGCGCTGGCTCTCCAACGCGTAATGTGCACCTGCGGCGGGTGCGATGTTGTGCGCTTCGTCGACGACCAGTAGATCGAACTTGCGCGGATGGCCGGCATGCGGCGGAAGAACATCGCGCATGGCGCGCAGCCCCTCGCTGCTCTTGACCCAGTCCATCGAGGCAATCAAGCGGGGGTGAGATGTCCACGGGTTGGCGTGGATGCCGCGTTCGCGCCGCAATTGCTTGATGTAGGCGGTGTCGACCACGCGGAATTCGAGGCCGAACTTTTCGAGCATCTCGACACGCCATTTCTCCTGGAGCGAGGCGGGGCAGATGATCAAGACGGTACGAGCGCGATGCCGTAGCAGCATCTCCTGGATGACCAGACCGGCTTCGATGGTCTTGCCCAGACCGACGTCGTCGGCGATGAGCAGATTGACGCGGGCCATGTCGATGGCCCGCACCAGTGGATCGAGCTGGAAGTCCTCGATGCTGACGCCGCTACGGAACGGTGCCTGCAGAAATCCTCGATCGGCATTGGTGGCGGCCCCCCAACGAACGGCGTCGAGGAAGGCTTCGAGGGTGTCCGAGTCGTCCTGCCCGGTGATGGATGGAAGTCCCGCACGCTCGATGACTTGTGCGCCGGGTTCGATCTCCCAGATGACTTCCAGCTCCTCGCCGAGACCGTCCTCGTCGATAGAGGACAGCGTCACGCAATTCTGCGAGGTTGAACCCGATTCCAGTTTCGAAGAGGCGACATCTGCCACGACCCATTGACGCCGACGAACCTCGACCAACTGGCCGGGTTCCGGGCGGGCACGATAGGTCTGGGGTTTCCGTTCATTCGAGATTTCCATGCGGTCTGCCATCTTCCTGTTCAGTTCTTCTCGTTTGCGCCAGAGGATGTACAGCGCCTTGCTTTCGCCATGGTGACCGCCTTTGCCACCCTGTCGCTGGCTTCGATCGGGGATTCGTGTTCCCAGAACCGCAGTACCGTCCAACCGATTCTCTGGAGCCTCGAATTCGTGTCTGCATCCCGGAGCCGATTCGTTTCGATCTTCTGCCGCCAGAATTCCGCATTCCGTTTCGGCCAGGTGGCATGCTCGGGGCACCCGTGCCAGAAACATCCATCGACGAATACGGCGATCTTCAACCCTGGGAATGCCACGTCGGCCACGCGACGAGGCTTCTTCAGGACCTCGTAACCGACTCGGTAGCGCAGGCCTCTGCGGTAGAGCTCACTTCGTAGGGCGATCTCGGCATCAGTCCCTTGCTGCCGAACCTTCGCCATGCGGCGACTGGTCTCGGGGGACGAGGGGTGTATGCGCGACATCGGAAGCCCTCGTCAGCTCGTCATCGGGCCGTGACCGATGCGATATGCGTCTTGATGCTGCGCGCGATGGCACGACCGAGATCGACGGGAACCGCGTTGCCGATGAGCCGCCCGAGAACCTTGAAGCTCACTTCGCCGTCATCCGGCACGAACGCGTAGTCGCGTGGAAAGCTCTGGAGGATCGCTGCCTCCCTCAACGAGATGGCTCGGTCCTGTTCCGGGTGCCCGAAACGGCCATTACCGAACCCGTAGCATTGCGTGGTCATGGTCGGGGCGGGTTTGTCCCACTCCATGCGCCCATAGACGCCCGGGTATGTGCGTCCACTCTCGGCGCGGTGACAGTCGGCAACGAGGTCGTCCGGCCAATCGCGCCAAGTTCCACCGGGCTTCGAGACTTTGATCCGCCGAAGATTCTTTTCGGAAAGCGTCGAGGTGACGTGCAATTTGTCCCTCGGGGCCGCCTCGCCCGCGCTCAATGGGCGCAAGCGGCCGATGGCTTGACGAACCGTCTTTGGTTTCTCGTGGGTCGGTTCGATCATCTTGATGTCGCCATGCTTCGATGCCAGTAGCACCATGCGCCGCCGCATCTGTGGCACGCCATAGTGGGAGCTGTCGACGACATCGAACCAGACGTTGTAGCCGAGCCGCTTCAGCGTATCGACGAAGTCATGAAATACCTCGTGTTTCGCGACGGTGGGGACGTTCTCCATCGTGATGACATCGGGTTTGGCACCTTTGGCGAGACGCGCGAACTCATACAGCAAGCCCCACTTGCCATCCTTCCCGTCCAGTTCGTAGCGCTGTGCGTAAGTCGAGAAGGGTTGGCACGGGGCGCAGCCCGCGAGAATCGTCAGGTCGGCGTCGCCGAATAACTCTTTCAGTTCAGTCGTTGTGACTGTGCTGATATCCCGCTCTACAAATCGGGCTTGATTGTTTGCCTCGTAAGGGAAACGGCATGCAGGGTCCAGATCGATACCGGCGACCACGGGCAGCCCCTCCAAGACGAAACCGTGCGTCAGCCCACCCGCGCCGCAGAACAAATCTACGCAAGAAATCGTTGTCACATCACATCTCCTGCTTCCACTTCGATACTTGAACGAAGTAGGCGAAACCTATGGCAAACCAGTACCTCATCCCTTGCCCTTACTCTCGGCATCCGCGGCCCCTCCAGAACGGACCCATTCATCCACTTCTTCGGTCTTGAATTTCCACAGCCGGCCGATACGGTGGGCCGGCATGTTCCGCTTGCTGATCCATGCGTAGACGGTGTCCTTACTGACGCCGAGATACTCTGCGATCTCCTCGACCGACAACCAGCGATCCGACATGACATGAGCTTCCATCACAGAGTGGGGCGGAGTACGGGCAAGATTGAGATATTACATCAACCAGCCCACTTGAAAAGCCGAATTGGCCTGATTGAACCTGGTTTGAGCGGATTGCATCGGACTTGACGGCATCATCTCACCTGGGCGCAGCATGTGGACGCTGCCAGTCATGACGTGAAGCTTCAGGGCTGACATATGGGGTGAGACCGGGAATCCGGTACGGCCCCGATTCTGATTCTTTGCAGCATGAACATCCGCTCTTCCACACCATCACGCCATTGCCTTAGCAGGAAGGAATGGCACGATGGGACCCAGCAACCGCCGCGTATCCGCATGGTCTTGGCTGGCCATGCTGCTGGTCGTGTCGCTTTCGGCCCCGCAACCCGCCAGTGCCGACGACACCCCGGAGCGTGAGCAACTCGCTGTAATTGCGCGCCAGCTCGACCTGATCGACCGCCTCGCCGAGCACGCCGCCCATACCGCTCCGCAGCAGCGCGCCCGCTACCACTTCGACCATGCCCGCCTGCGCGAGGACCTCCAGCGCGTTCGGACGGGCATCCAGGACTACCTGACGCCGCCGCGAGCCCAGCCGCGCGATCCGGTCGAGCTGTCCGGTGACTATCGCCAGTCCAGCCCGCCCTCCGACCAGGAGGCACCCCAATGAACGCCGCCCAGGTCAGCGCCTTCCAGGCCAATGGCGGCTTCGCCCCCGCCGCTGTGGCCACGGTGGTGCTCGGCCTGGTGTTCGCCGTCCTGCTCCTGTGGGGCGTGTGGGCCATGCGTACCGCGTACACCGGGTGGGCCGAGCAGCGCCTGTCCCAGCGCCAGTTCCTGGGTGTCGTCGTGCGCTTCGTTTCGATGTACCTGGTGCTGACCTATTTCCTCCTGTCCTGACCACCACGAAAGGCCCTGCCGCCATGAAGACCCATCCGATTCCCCATCGCGTTGCCACCACCATCCTCGCGCCATTGATGCTGATGGGCCTGCCGTTGGCGGCCCGGGCGCAGGGCCTGCCGACCATCGAGGACCCCTCGCGCGGGCAGGGCAGCGGCATCATGCAGACGCTGCAGAACTACGGCTACGACATCGTGCTGCTGATCGCGCTCCTCGTGGTCGCCTCGATGTTCGTCGGTGTGTGCTACCACGCCTATACGCGCTACTCGGAAATCCATACCGGTCGCGCCACCTGGGGCCAGTTCGGACTCACCGTGGCCGTGGGTGCGATCCTGCTGGTGGTCGGCATCTGGCTGCTGACCAAGGCCACCGGCGTGCTCTGAGCGGCGATGACGGCCTTGAACGATATCGCGCGTGACGGGCTGGTGACCTTCCTGCCGCACAGGCTGAACCGCCAGCCCGTGGTGGTGAGGGGCCTGACCGCCGACGAACTCTGGATCTGCGCCGGTCTGTCCGCGGTGGCGGGGTTCATCGCCGGCGTGCCGCTGGCCTGGGCCACGCACAGCGTCGCCATGGTGCCGACCCTGATCGTGGCCGGCGTGGCGGCTGGCGTGTTCGGTGGTGGCGGCTTCCTGCGCCGGCAGAAGCGCGGCCGCCCGGACACCTGGCTGTACCGGCAACTGCAGTGGCGCCTGGCGCTGCGCCATCCGCTGGCAGCGTCCTGGCTCGGTGGGCTCCGTATCATCACGCGGTCGGGTTACTGGACCACCCGGCGCTCACGCGGAGCAGCCGCCTCATGAGCCGTTTCAGGAACGAAGTCCATCACCTGCAGGCCCATGTGCGCACGCTGCGCCTGGGCGCTGGTGCGTTGTTCGTGGTGGCGCTGCTGCTCGGTTTCGGCTGGTGGAGTGCGCCGAGGCAACTGACGATCCATGTGCCCCCCGATCTGCGCTCGGGCAGCACCCGCGCCTGGTGGGACGTGCCGCCCGAGAATGTCTATGCATTCGCTTTCTACGTCTGGCAGCAGGTCCAGCGCTGGCCGACGGATGGTGAGCAGGACTACCCGCGCAACCTCCACGCGCTGTCGGCGTATTTCACACCGGCCTGCCAGGCCTTCCTGCGCCAGGACTACGAGCACCGGCGCAGCAGCGGCGAACTGCGGCAGCGGGTGCGCGGCATCTACGAGATTCCGGGGCGCGGCTTTGGCGACAACCCCACGATGCGGGTAAAGACGGTTTCCAGCCGCGACTGGATCGTCACGCTCGATGTCAGCGCGGACGAGTACTACGGCGCCGAGCAGGTCAAGCGGGCCCTGGTGCGCTATCCGCTGAAAGTGGTGCGGCTGGACGTCGATCCCCAGCACAACCCCTTCGGCCTTGCGCTGGACTGCTATGACGGCGCGCCGCAGCGCATCAAGGCACCGTCGCCGGCAGTGCCTCCGTCCGGCACGCCCGGCGGCGGCCTTTCGCAGGGAGGCAACCCATGAAACACCACGTCTTCACCATCGTGGCGAGCCTGACCCTCGGCTTCGGCCTGGTGCCGGACAGCCATGCCATCGAGATCCTGCGCTGGCAGCGGCTGCCGCTGGCCGTCCCGCTGGTCGTCGGCCAGGAGCGCGTGATGTTCATCGACCGCAACGTGCGTGTCGGCCTGCCCCCGAGCCTGGGCGAGCGGCTGCGCGTGCAGAGCGCGGGTGGAGCCATCTACCTCCGCGCCAGCGAGGCCATCGCGCCGACGCGGCTGCAACTGCAGGACGTGGAATCCGGCGCCATCGTGCTGGTCGACATCACAGCCACGGACGCCCGGGAAGGCGAGCAGCCGCTGGAGCCTGTACGCATCGTCCTGCAGGACGCCGCCGAGGATGCCGGCGGTGACACTGCCGCCGGTCCAACCCAGGCAGCGCAACCCGCGAGGCATCGGCAAACGCCGGTAGCCGTTGTCCTGACGCGCTACGCGGCGCAGAACCTCTACGCACCGCTGCGCACCGTCGAGCCCGTGGCCGGCATCGGGCGCGTGCCGCTGCGGCGCCCGCTCGCGCTGGACACACTGCTGCCGACGCTGCCGCTCAAGGCGCGGGCGCTGGCGGCCTGGCGACTCGAAGACCAGTGGGTCACCGCCGTGCGCCTGACCAACACCTCGCCTCACCGTATCGATCTCGATCCAAGGGTGCTGCAAGGCGACTTCGTGGCCGCGACCTTCCAGCATCCCGACCTGGGGCCGGCGGGCGCTTCGACCGACACCACGGTGGTCTACCTGGTCACGCGCGGCCGTGGCCTGGCCGAGTCGCTGATGCCGGTGCTCGGCCCCATTGATGCCGGCACGAACTTGCCGCCGGCCGCCGCTGCGGGGAGGACGTCCGATGAGGAGTAATCCCCTGTTGAAGTGGCTGCTGATTCCGATGGCATTGTTGCTGGTGTTCATCGGTGCCAGGTTGTTCTCAGGCAGTGACGCTGCACCTGGAAAGCAGGATGTCCCGGGGCAGCTCACTCCCGAGGAAATGAAGGCGCTCGGCATCGCGGGAGACACCCCGCGCGACACCGTCGCTACCCTGGTCGCGCAGGTCAAGCAGCTTCGCACCGAATTGCAGACCGCGCTGAGCGACAACCGCCAGCACAAGGCGGAGAACGAGCGCCTGCGTACCCGCGAGGGTGCGATCGACCAGCGCATCCAGAACGCCCTCGACAGCGAACGCCGCCGCCTGGAACAGGAGCGCACCCAGGCCGCCAGCGACCAGCAGCAGACGCAAGGGCTGATGCAGGACTTGCAGCGCCGCCTAGACGGACTGTCCGGCAAGGGCGATGCCGCCGACCTACCGATCGGCCTTGGACTGGACGGGCATGACGGCGGACCGCTCACGGATGGCGGCATGCGCTGGATCGAACCGGCTGACGCCCGGCTCGATCCCAAGGGCGGTTCGAGCAGCCTGCGCTTGCCCGCCTTTCCCTCCAGCTTCGGCCCGGCCTCGCCGGAACTGTCGGCCTCGGCGGAGGCCGTCAGCGACAGCACGGCGCAGGCTGTTGGCGGCACCACCCAGGCGGTCTATACGGTGCCCACCAATGCCACGCTGATGGGCTCGGTCGCCATGACTGCACTGATCGGTCGCATTCCCATCGACGGCGCCGTCAACGACCCGTTTCCCTTCAAGGTGCTGATCGGGGCCGACAACCTGGCGGCCAACGGCATCGAGATTCCCGACGTGGCCGGTGCGGTGGTCAGCGGCACGGCCTCGGGCGACTGGACGCTCTCGTGCGTGCGTGGGCAGGTCCGCTCCATCACCTTCGTGTTCAGCGACGGCACCATCCGCACGGTGCCGGAGGACGACGGCAAGCGCAGTCGAAGCCAGAACAGCACCAGCCTGCTGGATGGCCTGGGCTGGATCAGCGATCCCTACGGCATCCCGTGCATCTCGGGCGAGCGGCGCAGCAATGCCCAGCAGTACCTGGGATCGCAGGCGTTGATCACCGCGGCCGGCGCGGGCGCCGCCTCGCTCATCAAGTCCGACAACGGCAGCGTGGCCGTGGTCGCCAACAACAGCGGTTCGCTGGGCACGGTCGGCATTTCGGGCAACGAGGCCATGGGCCGCATCCTGGCCGGTGGCGTGCGCGACATGGCCAACTGGGTCAACAAGCTCTACGGCCAGGCCTTCGCTGCGGTCTACGTGCAGCCCGGCGCCAGGGTGGCCGTGCACCTGGAGCAGCCGATCGCCATCGACCACGACGCCAAGGGGCGCCGGGTGAATCACCTCATGGGAGAAGCACATGCGTCGGACCTGGATTGACCGCCCCCTTGTTCTGCTCGCCGCCGCCGTTCTCGCGGGTTGTGCCACCAGTTCGGAAAAGCTGCTGCCCCGCGGCGAGCACACCATGCAGGACATCTGGCAGCACGAGACTGGCGGCCATAGCGGCGGCCAGGCCGGCCGCCTGCTGCTCGACGCACGCCAGGACCTGCGTCGTCCGCTGACCGACGCTGACACCCTCACGGCGCCCGCCCGGAACGCGGCCTACACCCGCACGGCAGCGAACGAGATCCAGCGACAGTTCCATCGACTGCCGAACCCCGATCTGGTGATGTATGTCTTTCCGCACCTGGCCGGCACCGACCCGGTACCGGTGCCCGGCTACAGCACCGTCTTCCCGCTCTACCAGCGCGTGCAGTACGCGATGCCCGGCGAGCGGCTGGAGGACTACTGATGGGCTGGCGACTGCCGTGGCCGCGTCGTCCGGCCCCCAGGCCAGTCCAGGCCGACATCGAGCCGGACGCCTGGACGCGGCATGTCGCCCGCCTTGCCGCGCACGGCATCGACGCACCTGGCGCCGCCCTTGGGTCGAATCATCGGCGACCCGCGACGAGGGCCGACCACGCGGCGCTCTACGACGTGGCGCCGTCTTTCGCCGACCTGCTGCCCTGGGTCGAGTACCTGCCGGCCACGAAGAGCATGCTGCTCGAAGATGGCCAATCGGTGGCGGCGTTCTTCGAGTTGCAGCCGATCGGTACCGAAGGGCGCGAGACCGCCTGGCTGTGGCAGGCCCGTGATGCCTTGGAGAATGCGCTGCAGGACTCCTTCGACGAACTGGACGAGAACCCGTGGGTGGTGCAGCTCTACGCGCAGGACGAAGCCGATTGGGACCACTACCTGCGCACGCTGGGGGCATACCTGCATCCACGCGCGCAGGGCAGCGCGTTCAGCGAGTTCTATCTGCGCTTCTTCGGGCACCACCTGCGCGCGATCGCGAAGCCGGGCGGCCTGTTCGAGGACACCACGGTCACGCGCCTGCCGTGGCGCGGCCAGACCCGGCGCGTGCGCATGGTGGTTTATCGGCGCACCCCGGACGCCGCATCGGCCCGGCGGGGGCAATCGCCCGAGCAGGCCCTGGCGACGATTTGCGACCGCCTGGTCGGCGGCCTGGCGAATGCCGGCGTCAAGGCCCGGCGCCTTGGCGCGGCGGACATTCACGACTGGCTGCTGCGCTGGTTCAACCCGAATCCCGGCGCGCTGGGCAGCACGGCCGAAGACCGGCAACGCTTCTACGCGCTCGCCCGCTACCCGGAGGAACGGGAAGAAGGTGAGATCGAACTGGCCAGCGGCGACTTCGCACAACGTCTGTTCTTCGGTCAGCCGCGCTCGGATGTCGCCCGCGGCCTGTGGTTCTTCGACGGCATGCCGCACCGGGCTATCGTCATGGACCGCCTGCGCTCGCCGCCCGCGACCGGACACATGACCGGCGAGACGCGCAAGGGCGGCGATGCGATGAACGCGCTGTTCGACCAGATGCCTGAGGACACGGTGATGTGCCTGACCCTGGTCGCCACGCCGCAGGATGTGCTGGAGGCGCACCTCAACCACCTGGCCCGCAAGGCGGTCGGCGAGACGCTCGCCAGCGAACAGGCGCGCCAGGACGTGCAGCAGGCCCGCGGCCTCATCGGCAGCGCGCACAAGCTGTACCGGGGCACGCTGGCGTTCTACCTGCGCGGCCGCGACATGGCGCAGCTCGACGCCCGCGGCCTGCAACTGGTCAATGTCATGCTCAATGCGGGCTTGCAGCCGGTGCGCGAAGAGGATGAGGTGGCTCCGCTCAACACCTACCTGCGCTGGCTGCCCTGTCTGTTCGACCCGGCGGCGGACAAGCGGCAGTGGTACACGCAACTGATGTTTGCGCAGCACGCGGCCAATCTGGCGCCGGTGTGGGGGCGCAGTCAGGGCACCGGCCATCCGGGCATCACCTTCTTCAACCGGGGCGGCGGCACGATCACCTTCGATCCACTGAACCGGCTCGACCGGCAGATGAACGCCCACCTGTTCCTCTTCGGCCCGACCGGCTCCGGCAAGAGCGCCACGCTGAACAACATCCTCAACCAGGTCACGGCGATCTACCGGCCCAGGTTGTTCATCGTCGAGGCCGGCAACAGCTTTGGCCTTTTCGGTGACTTCGCCGCTCGGCTGGGCCTGAGCGTGCATCGCGTGAAGCTGGCACCCGGCGCGGGCGTGAGCCTGGCGCCATTCGCCGATGCCTGGCGCCTGGTCGATACACCGGGCCAGGTGCAGACGCTGGATGCCGACGCCCTGGACGAGGACGGCGACACCCATCCGGCCGACGACGGGGATGACCAGCGCGACGTGCTCGGCGAACTCGAAATCACCGCCCGGCTGATGATCACCGGCGGCGAGGACAAGGAGGAAGCGCGCATGACGCGCGCCGACCGCAGCCTGATTCGCCAGTGCATCCTGGACGCCGCCCAGCGCTGCGTGGCACAGGCGCGCGCGGTGCTGACCCGCGACGTGCGCGACGCGCTGCGCGAACGCGCCCGCGACGCCAACCTGCCGGATGCCCGGCGCGCGCGGCTGCTGGAGATGGCCGATGCGATGGACATGCTCTGCCAGGGCGCAGACGGCGAGATGTTCGACCGTCCGGGCACGCCCTGGCCCGAGGCGGACATCACCATCGTGGATCTGGCCACCTTCGCGCGCGAGGGCTACAACGCGCAGCTCTCCATTGCCTACATCTCGCTGATCAACACGGTGAACAACATCGCCGAGCGCGACCAGTTCCTGGGCCGGCCGATCATCAACGTCACCGACGAAGGCCACATCATCACCAAGAACCCGCTGCTCGCGCCCTACGTGGTCAAGATCACCAAGATGTGGCGCAAGCTCGGTGCGTGGTACTGGCTGGCGACGCAGAACATCGACGACCTGCCCAAGGCCGCCGAGCCCATGCTCAACATGATCGAGTGGTGGATCTGCCTGTCGATGCCGCCCGACGAGGTGGAGAAGATCGCCCGGTTCCGCGAGCTGTCGCCCGCGCAGAAGGCGCTGATGCTGTCCGCGCGCAAGGAGGCGGGCAAGTTCAGCGAGGGCGTCATCCTGTCCAAGTCGATGGAAGTGCTGTTCCGCGCCGTGCCGCCCAGCCTCTATCTGGCCCTTGCGCAGACCGAACCGGAAGAGAAGGCCGAGCGCTACCAACTCATGCGCCAGTACGGCATCGGCGAACTGGATGCCGCCTTCAAGGTGGCCGAAAAGATCGACCAGGCGCGTGGCATCGCATCGCCGCCGCTGTCCCTGCCGAAATGACCGGAGCGCGTCATGTCCTCGAAGCAAACCACCTTGCCGAGCCGATCCCAGGCCATTCGCAAGCGCGCTGGGCGCCTGCCACGGCTGCCCTGGGTGGTCGCCTGCATCCTTGTAGCCGGCCTGCTGGGCTGGCTCCTGTACCGCACGCCCGGTGCGCCGACACCGCGCACGGGGGCTGAGGTCGGGCAGGCGCATCCGGTCGGCCCACCCTGGCGTCACGGCCCAGCCGATGCGCGCTTCACGCTGACGCTGTACGCCGACCTGGAATGTCCGTTCTGCAAGGCCTACTACCCGACCCTGATGGCCTGGATCGATGCCCATCCCGAAGCCAGCCTGCGGTGGCATCACCTGCCGCTGGCGATGCACGATCCCGAGGCGAGTCGGCTGGCCCGCGTGGCTGAGTGCGCAGGTGAGGCGCAAGGCCACGAGGCCTTCTTCGATGCCATCGCATGGCTCTACCAAAGCACCCGGGGCGATGGCCAGGGGTTGCCGGTTGACCTGACCTGGCCAGGCCTGACGACCGCCATCCAGGCATGCCTGGACAGTGATCGTTCCGCAGCCATCGTTCGCGTGCAGGCCGACGAGGCCCTGCGCAGCGGCATCAACGCCACGCCCACCGTACGGCTGGAAGACAGCCTGACGGGAAGATCACTGCTGCTGCATGGGCCGGTCGACGGTGATGCGCTGCTGTCGGCACTCGATCTGGTCGCCAGCGATGCGTCGCGCGCTCCAGGGCCCACCCAGGCCGCCGACGCGGCACTCAGCGAAGACACCCGCACTCCGCGATGACGACCATCCGGTGATGTCGTCACCCGCACCCGAGTTCGCGGCCTGTCCGGGCCTTGCCATGGGTCCACGCGAGAAGGTCGCTTGGCGAGGGTGTGGCCGATCGCCAACAGCCGATTCGCGCTGCTGACACCTCACTTGACCTCAAGTTAATCTGAGGTTTAACCCTGACGCTGGCAGATCGAGACCTCACAACCGTTGCGGGAGACGGCCGCCCCCAGATCGGCCATCCGGCTTCTGGAAGGCTGCCGCCTTCCAGTGAGGCAATCCCAAGACGTGCCATCATGGCCATCGGGGCCATCGCCACCTACGCACCCGCCGACGGCGGCACGCTGGCGGTGATCGCCAGCGGTCCTCTACGCCGTTGTCAATGCTCCCAGCGTCGCCGTCTGGGCCGCCTTCGGCACGACGCCGCGCCGCTGGCTCACGGACCGACACCACCTGCGCATCTTCAACATCGCAATGGCCGTGCTGCTCGTGATGTCCCTGTATCCGCTGCGGGCGGTACATTCACAGGCTTGGTCAGCGCACCCATCATGGCCTCTATCCATGCTCCGCATTGGGGTTGCCACAACATGAAGACAAACGAACAAGCTTGCCGTCTTGTCCGGGCCCTCGTCCTACTCCCTCGCACCTACCTACGCCTTTTCGGAATCAGGCATCGTGGTTTCTCGCAATCGTTCGACGAAGCTCCGCAACTGCACCGAGTCTTCGGCATCCCGGCGCAACAGGTAGGTCGTCAACGGGGGGACTTCACCGGCCAACGGACGCGAGACGACATCCGGGTGCCGCCACAGGGACAGATGCGTGCGGGTGGTGATCCCGAGGCCGTAGCCTGCCGCCACCAGCGCCATCAGCAGGTCATGGGACGCCACCCTTTCGGCAATCCTGACCTCGCATTCCGCGGCACGCAACAGCCTGTCGAGTTGCCGGCTGCATCCTGCGCACGCGTTCGGGTCACACAGCACCAGTGGATGGGAAAGCAGCTCCATCAGGGAAAGCTCGGGATGGATCAAGGCGGGATGCCGCGCCGGCACCGCGACGACCAGAGGCTCGCTCCACGCCGGCGTGGCCAGCAATCCTTCCCCCGGATGCTCCGCCTTCGCGAACCCCGCGTCGTAGTCCCCCTCTCTCAGGCCTTTCAACTGCTGTGCGAGTGTCACTTCGAAGAGGCTAATCTCGACCTCGGGCGACTCTTCGCGGCAGCGAGCCAGCAGGTTGCTCAAGTGCGATGGCGAGATGCCGTCGGACAGCGCGATTCTCAGGAGCCCGCGGTATCCGGTCGCGGCGGCCCTTGCGCCGGCACGGGCCTGCTCGACCGCTGCCAGCACGCGCCGTGCCTCCTCGAGGAAGACTTGTCCAGCCCAGGTGAGCCGGGTGCCATGGCTGTTACGCTCGAAGAGCCGGACGCCCAGATCATCCTCCAATTGGCGGATGGATCGCGACAGAGGCGACTGTTCGATGTGAAGTCGCTCCGCAGCACGGGTAAAGTTGAGTTCCTCCGCCACGGCGATGAAATACCGGATATGGCGCATCAGCATCGTTGCGCTCCGGAATCTCGCCCCGCGTCCTGCTGGCCCGTGCCGGCAGACAGGTTCGCCACGTCCGGGGACATGAAGGACTCTCCGCTATCGTGCTAGACCGGCTTCACAAATGCCAACACAGCTATGGTTAGCATCGCAATCACGATGCCGAGGTCAGCACCGGGAATTCTTCTTATAGCTGCTCCAGTTCGGATGCAATGACGTATTCGCCCGGAACGGAACCCATGCAAAGCCGAGAGCGCGACGACGAAAACCAGCTTGACCAGCAACCATCGTGATGACAGCCATCCTGCGCTGAGCGCCAGTGATAACCCGAAGATCCAGGTCAACAACAATGCAGGCGTGGTGACAAGGAGATCAAAGCGCTGCAATGCAGCCAGCATCCCAGCTTGTTCTTCCGGTGGGGACTGCGAAATGGCATTTACTATCCTTTCTTGCGCAAGCAAGCCGCCTACCAGAAACACCACCGCTGTCACGTGCGTCGCCACCAAATAGGGATAGAGCGCCGCAATCATCATCAGGCCTGTCCGATATCGTTGAATATTCTCGCCCGTTCACGTAGCCACCGGATATTGAGATAGCCGCCGAATGGCAGGAACGCAACTGCGAACAATCGAAGCATTTCACGTTTATGCCAGCCGCCGCCGGCTACAGTTTGTAAGGCAGTCCATAGGTACGCTAAGAATGCGATCCCATGTATTGGTCCAAGTAGCTTCGAGCCATACGGCCAATCCCCGAAATGCCGGAGAGGTGCCGCAACGAACACTAGCAGGATCAGAGTTGTCGCCTCGACGATCGACGCCTTCTCCAGGCGCCTCAGTTGTTTGGATTCAATACTTCTGATTTGATCGAGTGAGTTCTTTTCTGCCTGTGCGCTTGTGGTCATGACTCATCCGCTGGGTGGCTCAATATGTCAGGGCAATCCAGGCGCCTGATGGATGCAGGCATGCCTCGACCTTGCTCAATGGTTATGTCTTCAGCGACTTTCCTCTCGCCGGAAGCACAAGTATGTCGACATGTCGGAAGTTCGCCAATTGGCTAGAATGCCATCTATCGAAGGATTCTTGCCAATCAAGGGAGCGAGTTCTGTGAAGCAAAGTACAGCACACAGGGTAGCCATCCTGGCGTTTGATGGCGTTGTGCCGTTTGACCTGACGATGGCCTGCGAGATGTTCGGGCGCGTGCCCCTCGCGCCGGGGAAGATCCCATACGAGGTTCTCGTATGCGCCCAGTCGAATCGTATTCGAACAAAGTTGTTCGACATGCGTATCCGCTGGGGCTTGAGCCATGCCGTGAATGCCCAGACTGTCATCATTCCGGGGCTCGACGATGTCCTTTCCCCTATCCCCAACACCCTGCTGGAAGCCATCCGAGCAGCGGAAAAGAATGGTGCGAGGATCGCATCGTTGTGCAGTGGCGCCTTCATCCTGGCACGCACGAGGCTGCTAGATGGCTTGCGTGCCACCACCCACTGGCGTGGTGTACAACTTCTGGCAGATCTCTTCCCACAGGTCACAGTCGACCCCAATGTTCTTTTCGTGGACAACGGTCGGATACTCACCTCGGCAGGCGCGTGCGCCGGAATGGATCTGTGCCTACACATGATTCGACAAGACTGCGGCAATGCCGTTGCAGCAGACACAGCTCGATGTGCCGTCATGCCTCTTGCACGAGATGGCGGGCAGGCGCAGTTCATCGCCTACGATCCCCCTGGCGCACCTTCCAATCTCAGCCCATTGCTGCAATGGATCGAAGAACGGCTAGATCAGGAACTAACCCTGAAAGACATGGCTGGGCAGGCTGCGATGAGCAGCCGCACCTTGAGTCGACGGTTTCAGGAACAACTGAACACTAGCCCTCTCAAGTGGCTTCTAAGAGCGCGTGTCAGGCGTGCGCAGACTTTGCTAGAAACGACAAACCTACCCATTGAGCACATCGCTAGTGCAGTGGGCTTTGGAAGCCCCACCTCCCTGCGGGAACATTTCGGCCGGATCGTGGGAGTCAGCCCAACGGCCTATCGAAGATCCTTTAATCCTGTGCGCTGAACTGCCTGGACGAGTTCTCGACTGAACTCCTCGTTATGACTGCTCCGCTAGGGTCTATCAACAGTCGCAGCAACGGACTTCCACCACGATTTCTTAACCGGAAACGCCCAGACATCAGATGAGCAGCTTGCTGCAGCGTGCTCTTGCTCATGCCAAGCAGATCTGACATACCAACTAGATGCGCCTCCCGTCCACGATGGCGATGGATAATAGATAGGACAGCGGTCAATCAGTTGAGAACGCGATACTGACGGGACCCACCAACCGCTCGCCATGATCCAGTGTGACGATGGCTGCCACATCGGTGCCTAGGTCCGTTATCAATTGCCCAGATAGGCGATGCTAGACGCCCCCCTTCATTTGCCCGCGCAGCCATGGCATTCCGTTACGCCCTACGAGACGATCAATGGGATCGCATCCACGGCCTGCTTCCCAGTCGAGCCGGTCATGTCGGGGTGACCGCCAAGGACAATCGACGGTTTGTCGGAACCGCCCTCTACCGCTACCAGGCGAGCATTCCAGGATGGGGCTGCCTGAACGGTTCGGAGATTTCCAAGTGATCAATGAACAATTGCTCCACGAAGATGGCTGTTCCGCACACTCGAGATTCCTGCCACTGATGTCGGTCGACGATCGAGGATGGGGGTACTTCAGCAGCCTGCTAGGCCTTTTCTACCAGCATCTGGCGCAGCCGTGCGCGTCGCTGTTCAAGGTCCGCGATCTGCCGCTCTATGGAAGCGAGCCGTCGGCGTTGCACTTCACTCGTTTCAGGACACGCTGCAGCGCCTTCGATCATGCGCATGCAATCGGGAAATCCGCGGATTTCCGCCAAGCTGAAGCCTGTGGCGATCAACCTCTGGATCTGACGGACCTGAGTGACGGCGACGGGGAGAAACATCCGATAGCCGTTTTCCGCGCGTACGGAAGCTAGCAGTCCGTTGTCGTCGTAATGCCGGATCGAGCGCCGGCTTGCTCCTGTCTTGTGGGCGAGATCGCCAATGGTCATGGGGCTTTGAGGCTTGGACATGGGCCCACTGTACCATTTCCCCGCTTGACACTCACATCAATGTGAGGCTTGAGACTAGGCGTGTTCTAGGAACCTAGGAGTACGTGTCTATGTCTTTGTCGAAACTTCGTGGTGCACTCGGCGCACTGATAGCGACATTCGCGCTACTAGCCGCCGCGCCGGCTACGTTCGCCGCAACCCGGGATTACACCGTCACTGCCCCCGATGGAGTGGTGCTGGCCGTCCAGGAAGCTGGTGATCCCGAGGGTTCTCCCATCATTTTCATTCATGGCCTGCTGGGCAGCCGGCTGAACTGGAGTAAGCAATTGCAGGACCCTCGACTCCAGCATTACCGATTGATCACTTACGACCTGCGCGGGCACGGCCTGTCGGGCAAGCCGGCCGAGGCCAGCTCCTACACCGACGGACGCCGCTGGGCCGATGACCTGGCCGCGATCATCGAATCGACACACGCGCGCAAGCCGGTGCTCGTGGGATGGTCGCTGGGCGGTGCCGTGATATCGAACTACCTGGCGGCCTATGGCGACAAAGGTATCGCCGGCGCCGTCTATGTCGACGGAGTGATCGAGCTGAAGCCCGACCAGATCGTGGCGCACCCAGACGTCTATCGCGACATGATTGCTTCGGACTTGCAAACCCACTTGGACGGCGAGCGCGCTTTCCTGCGGCTGTGCTTCCACCGCCAGCCCGACGCGACCACGTTCTCCTTGCTGCTGGCCAACGCCGCGCTGGCATCGTGGGACATGCAACGTGCCGTGCAGTCGATGACGGTCGAGGCAGCCAAAGGATTGAGCAAGGCCGAGGTTCCGCTCCTGCTGATCTACGGCGCCCAGGACGCGCTCGTGAAGGCCAAGCCCAGTATCGTCAAGGCCACGAGCCTCAACCCACGGATCCGCAGCGAGCTGTATTCCGATTCGGGACACGCGCCATTCCTCGAAGAACCGGAGCGCTTTAACCGGGACCTGTCGGATTTCGTTCGCATGGCTCTTTCACGCTAGCGATCCATACCGTACGGAGTTGATGATGTCGGGTATCGACGGCATTGCATCGTGGAACTCATTTGCTGGATTCTCAGAGTTGCACATCGAGGCGGGCGGCGTGGCGTTCCGCGGCGTCACTGGCGGCTCCGGAGGACCGCCCGTGCTGCTGCTACACGGCTACCCACAAACCCATCTTGCATGGCGTCATGTCGCGCCACGGCTGGCACAGTCGTTTACGGTCGTGGCGCCGGACCTGCCCGGCTACGGTAGCAGTCGGGCTGACTCGGATCGGCCGCGCTGGACCAAGCGCCGCGTGGCCAACGCCTTGATTGCCTTGATGGCCAAACTTGGACACCGCCGGTTTGCCGTTGTGGGACACGACCGGGGGGCACGCGCCGGATACCGCCTTGCGCTCGATTACCCGGGGCATGTGACGCACTTCGCCTCGCTGGCCGTGATTCCGACCCTGGATGCATGGGATCTGGTGGACGAACGATTTGGACGCACCAATTTCCATTGGTTCTTCCTGGCCCAGCCATTCGGGCTCCCGGAAAAGCTACTGTCCGCCGACCCGCAGGCATTCATCGATGCTGCGCTGGCCCGTATGGCGGGCGGGCTGGGCAATGTCGAGCCGTTCGCTCTCGATGCCTATCGGCGTGCGTTCCAAGATCCCGATGTTCGGCACGCCATCTGCGAGGACTATCGGGCAGCAGCGCAGGAGGACCGCGCCTGCGATGCGGCCGACCGTGCCGTAGGCAGGAAGCTGTCCTGCCCCGTGCTTGTGCTTTGGCCACAAGGGTGGGAAGGCCCGTCCCCCATCGACATCTGGTGCCGATGGGCCAACAACGTCCAAGGCGTACCCATCCGGGGCGGCCACCTTCAACCGGAGGAGTCGCCAGAAGATGTATTGGCAGCGCTGCTTCCGTTTCTTATGGGCACAGGGGCTTGCGGCATACCGATCGCAGACTCGTCAGCCTAAAAGGCCGTTGAAAAAGTCCTGAGTGATGAACCCTTGCCAAAACTCGGCCTCTCAGAATGGCCTACAAGCGATTTTTCTTGAGTGGGCAAGGGGTAAGGCACCCTCAAAATTACCATTTCTTGACCCTGTCTCGACTTATTCAACGGCCTGCTAAGAATTCGACTAACTTGCACGCGACTGCCTCCGGCTGTTATTCCGGCAAGAATTGACTGCGGTGGACGTAGTTGCGCCCATGAGCAGCATCCGCTCCAGCCAATGGGACGACGCCCTGCATGGCACTCAACAGCCCTCCGTTGGAACGGCTCGATCACACTCACCAGCAGCTTCCCCGGCACAATTTCCTGCACACGCCCCAGAAACGCTTCCCTTCGGGTCACGCGTTTCCTGCCTGCAAACTCGGCCGATGCGAAACTCAACTACCCGTGGGCTTCGAGAGCCCCTTGAGTACCCGTCATTTCATGCGTCAGAAGGGCCTCGCCGCAATCAGCTGTTCACGCAGCCACTGATGCCCTAAATCTTCGTCAAAGCGCGGATGCCAACCGACCTGCAGCTGGAACGGATCAAATGCGAATGGGAGGTCGAAGCGGTCGATCATGTGATCAAAGCGGTGTAGGAAGCGCTCAGGCAGTGTCGCCAGGCAGTTCGTGCGCTCAAGTATCGGTGGCACCGCTGTGTAGTACTGCACGGATACCGTGGTGTGTCGATAATGCCCCAGCTCTGCAAGAAAATCATCGATCCCACTGTGATAACTGCCATTGGTAGACACCAGCACATGCTCATAAGCGCAGTATTGCTCCAGCGTCATTGCAGCCGTGCCGCGAGGATGCCCTTTGCGTTGGGCCACCTGAAACCTGTCGTCGACCAGATCATGGGTGCGCAAACCAGGGGGCATGAAGGCTCGGGTGCCGATCACCAGGTCGATGCGGCCGCGAGTTGCAAGATCCAGGACCTCATCCCGGGGTATCTGGAGCATGGCCAATCTAATGCCTGCATACGACTGCTTCCGAATGCACTCGATGAGATCCAGTCCAATCGTCATCGCGGCATTGTCATTGAGGGCGATCGTGAAATCGCGCTTGGCCGTGCTGGGATCGAAAGCGTAGGGCGCCTCGACAAGATCCTCAAGCCGTGTCAGCAACTCATGCAGGGGTGATTTCAGCTGCGCTGCACGTGGCGTCAACCGCATACCTCGGCCGCGCTCGGCCGGCACCAGCAAAGGATCATCAAGCACCTGCCGCAAGCGGGCCAGTTGGGCTGAGAGTGCAGGCTGGCTGATGGCTAAGCGTCGTGCTGCACGAGTGACGTTGGCCTCTTCAAGCAGAACATCCAACGACACCAGTAGACCCATGTCGTGCTTCTTCATAACTTTAATCTATTGCTAGCTACTATCAAATATCAATTTTACAGATCCATTCCTGGCGCTGTCTAATCTCGCTGTACACCCTGCTACAGGAGAATAGTCATGCATACCTACGAAACAAAGCTTGCTTTGGCCAAGCAGTTTCATGCCGCACTGACCCGCCGCGACTGGCAGGCGATCCGTAAGCTTCTTACCGACGATGCCACCTGGGTTCTGCCCGGAGACAATCAGATCTCTGGTCCAGCGGTCGGTGCGGAAGCAGTCGTTGCCAGAGCTGAGCTAATTGCCAGCTTCGGCCTGAATTTCGAGCTCAAGCACATCCTGGTAAGCCGGGATAATGTCGCGCTCTCGCTGCATAACACCGCACGCCGGAATGACCTCGTGCTGGACGAACACCTGGCCACGGTCTGCACCCTGCGCGATGGCAAGATCGCTGCTATCGAGACCTATCTGTCCGACCTGCCGGGCATGAATGCCTTTTTTGCCAGGAACTGAAGGTTCAAGGTCAAGGCGACGCCCTCGGCCGAGGGTGATGGAGCTTGGCTGAGCTTGCCGATGCCCATGCCGTCATGGCCCGATCGGTGAACTCGGCACGTCATTGCTATCGCGCCGAATCAGGCCTGCGCTACCGGTTCCAAGGAATCCATCATGGCGTCGACTTGATCACGTCAGCGCAGTTCACTTGCGCTACGGCCAAGATGACATATATGATTCATATATGTTTCATACACAACTAGACACATGGGTATTGTGAACATCGATGACGATCTGCATGACCAACTGCGCAAGGCCAGCGCAGTATCGTGCCGGTCGATCAACGCACAGGCAGCCTTCTGGATCAGAATCGGCATGCTGTGCGAAATGAATCCAACGCAAAGCTTCAACGATATCGTTGTTCGTGAACTGCGGGCCGCGGGCGTTGTGGCACAACCCATCAAGATGGGGGCGGCATGACCAAGCGGCCAGAAGAAATCGCGCTGATGGCAGAGTCAGGCCAGCTTTTGGCGCAGGTGTTCAGCCATCTTGATCGGCTGAACCTGATCGGCATGTCCACGATGCAGGTCAACGATCTGGTCGATGACCTCATCGTCCATGAACTCAACGCACGTCCGGCCAGCAAAGGGCAATACGGTTACGCCTACGCGCTAAACGCTTCCCGCAACCATGTGGTCTGCCACGGCGTTCCTTCCGCCGAGGACATCCTGCAAAACGGAGACATCGTCAATTTTGACATCACGCTGGAAAAGAACGGCTACATCGCCGATTCCAGCAAGACCTATCTGGTGGGCGAGGTGTCGCAGCCGGCGCGGCGGCTCGTGCAAGTAGCTTATGAAACGATGTGGAAAGGCATCCAGGCCGTCCGCCCTGGTGCCACGCTCGGCGACGTGGGCCACGCCATCGAGCGGCATGCCCGCAGGAATGGCTATTCGATCGTCCGGGAATACTGTGGGCACGGTATCGGTCGTGAAATGCACGAGGACCCCCAGGTTTTGCACTGGGGCAAGCCGCGAACGGGGCTAGTACTGCGCGAAGGCATGGTTTTCACCATAGAGCCGATGGTGAACCAAGGACGACGTGCCATTCGAACTGAGGACGACGGCTGGACGGTGGTTACGCGCGATGGGCAATTGTCGGCTCAGTTCGAGCATACCGTTGCTGTCACCGGGAACGGTGTGCGTGTCTTGACGCTGCGCCCGGGCGAAAAGGCGTTGCACTGATCCAGTGTGGTAGCGATACGGACTTTCGCTCAGGACCTGACTTTGCCTTCGGATAAGAACACGCCGTTGCCGGCGTGCTCTCGGTGCGTGTCAAGGTAGTTGTCGCCTGATCTCATGCAGCTAATCGGTTACTTTCATGCTGTCGGCTTTGCCTCGGCGCGCCCGCATCGCGGTCGGGATTGAGGGTGACGGCGCCAACGCGGCTCCAGTTGCGGGTCGGTCCGGTCCAGCGCTGCGGATGGCGCTGGCGGGCAAGCTCGTATACCCATCTGCGTGCCTGCAACTGGACCTCATCCTGACCGGCATGGCGAACGGCCGGGGCCACGAAGCGCAGCCCGCTGTGCAGGTGCTCGTGGTTGTACCAGTGCACGAACTGCGCCGCCCACGTCCGTGCAACGCCCTTCGGGGGGCGAGCTTTTCGCCGCGTATTAGCTGCGAGGCGCTTCAATTGCGCACCGCCGCGATGTCCGCTTCACCCCTTCCCTGGCAGTGAACGGCAGAAATTCTCAATCAATGGAGTCAATGCATCCGGTGTTTCTAACATAGGCAAATGCCCTGCACCTGGTACTACGGTCATGACGGCTTGCGATACGCGGGGAAGTAATTCTTTCCTCAGTACCTCGGGCGAATCCACGCGATCCCGCTCGCCTGCAATAACAAGCGTAGGTACGTCGATGGCACCTACCTGTCCGGTGATGTCTTCCAAGCTGGTCGCTCTGGGCCAAGCTAGCTTGGCCGCTGGCGCGCCACGCAAGCTGTCCGCGATCACTTGTTCGCGATCCTCCGCTGACAGTGGGAGGGCCGTCAGCACGTTGTCGATAGTCGCCTCCACTGTTTCGCGATTTGCGTAGGCTCCTGCCATCATTTCGCGTGCCTCTTTCGGCAAGATCATTGGCGATGGCGGTGAAGGAGCGACGAGAACCAGCCCGACCAGTCCGACAGGCCGCCGCGACGCCATAAGCTGAGCAACCTTGCCTCCCATAGAGTGACCGATCAGAACGTAGCGCTTCGGGTGCAGCGCTGCGATCACGCCCTCCGCATCGGCTGCAAGGTCTGCCAGCCCGTAGCCCATCGAAGGCGCGTCGGATCGACCCCAGCCGCGATGATCGAGAGCAAGCGTATGGAAGTTCGGCGCCAGCCTGGAGCAGACATGCTTCCAAGTGCGAGACGAGCCGCCCCAGTAATGCAGAAAAACGAGTGACGGATCACCTTGCCCTTGTTCCTCGACATGGATCTCTATGCCGTTCGATTCGACCTTCATTGGAACATCCTTTTGCTAAAGCCCACCGGGGATCGGCTGGCTACAGTGCTAGGCTAGACCCATTCCGTTCGGCCGATAATTGGCCTAGATTTATTACCACCTGATAATCAGGATATCGAATGAGGTGGTATGGATAGATTGCTCAGCATGGCGGTGTTCGTCTCCGCAGTCGAAGAAGGCAGCTTGGTAAGCGCCGCTCGACGGTTTGGCCTGTCACCCTCGATGGCGGGCAAGCACGTTTCCGCGATCGAGGGACAGTTGAAAGTTCGGTTGCTTCAACGAAGTACGCGCAAGTTGACGCTAACAGATGTAGGGCGGTCCTACTACACGCGATGCAAGCGCTTACTGGAAGAGTACGAGGACGCGAATCGCGAAGCCCAGGACGCGCAACAGAGTGTGCGTGGAATGTTGCGCGTGGCTGCGCCGACAACCTTTGGGGCACTGCATCTTGGTCGCGTTGTATCGAATTATCTGGCTGAATACCCCGATGTCTCGATCGAGACCACGCTGAGCGATCGCTATGTCGATCTACTGGCAGATGGCATCGACATTGCTATCCGCATCGGCCGTCTGCAAGACTCCGATCTCGTTGCTCGGCGGCTCGCCTCGTGTCGCATGATGTTCTGCGCAGCGCCATCCTTTTTGGCACGACATGGCGAGCCGAGAACCGTCGAACAGCTCCGCCAGGCACCTCGGCTCGCTTTCTCCCAGGCGGTTTCAGCCGGAGACTGGAGCGTCACGGATGCTAACGGCCAGACCCATCACATTGATGGTGCGATCCGGCTCGCTGCAAACAACATGCAGATGCTGCTAGCGGCAGCGCTGACAGGGGCGGGGGTGGTCTACGGCCCCAGCTTCGTGTTCGAGCAGTCCATCGCCAGCGGTGCGCTTCGTGTCCTGCTGCCCGACCACAAAACAACTGATTTGGCGATTCATGCCATCTATCCGAGCAAGCGGCATGTGTCGTTGAAAGTTCGCCGCTTCATCGAGCATCTGAGCATGAGCTTCGGCGACACGCAGCCATGGGATCTCATGCATAGGAGCACTACGGCTTGAGGTTGCCCCTGAGCCCTGGAATGCATAGCCCCAGCCCTGAGAATGCCGGGCGTTGGACGCGCCCCAAACTTAGCGTGGCGGTTGCCTTGCTCAAACAGCAGTCGAGCGCTTGTCTTCGTGGTGCGTCCGCTGGCCTCGCCTCTATGCCGGCAGAAGCCCGGTTGCCCTGTAGCTCGTGATCAACGTATCGAAAAGACTTAAGTCGGAACGCCCACGTGCCATCAGCTGCGCTCCTGTGATTGCAGCATAGATGGCCTGCGCGCGTTCTTTCGCGATGTTCGGATTGACAATCCCGGCGCTCGCCAAAACCTTAGCCAGCCATGTGATATGCACATCAGAGAATGTTCGAACTTCTTGCCTCACATTCTCGGGAAGGTCATCGTATTCAGCCGTCATGAAACTGCACAGGCAGATGCGGTTGTCGTTCTCCAGCGCCTTCCTGAACATATCGGGATATTTGCGCAAGCAATCTGTGGGGTCCGGAAGCCGATTCAACAGTTCTTCCAATTGCGTCGACGAATTTTCCCAGTATCGCCTGGCAACTGCAGCAGCGAGAGCCGCCTTGCTCGGGAAATGATGGTAAAGACTTGCAGGTTTGACACCGACTTCTTCGGCCAAGCGGCGAACGCTCAAGCCACCGTAACCGTGCGCCTGGGCGATTCGTGTTGCAATGGACAAGATCTTGTCACTGGAGTTCGTGTTTCTCTGACTCTCCACGGCTGTCGCCCTCGACTTGTGTAATGACGCTCCACTGCGGTATCTTGTCTTGCGACCGTCTGGTTACGAGTACGTCGAACGGCCTACCTGCGAGCAAATGCGGGTTGGCTCTTTACGCTGGGGCGCATTTTCATCCTTTCGTACCATGCCAAGAGCGCCGTGCATTCGGCGGGTACCGCCAAGTCGACGATATCAGCGAATATCAGTCCGGCGATGACCGTAATGTCGGCCATGGAGAACGCGTCGCCGGCAACATAAGCTCGCTTGCGAAGCACATCGTCGAAATAATGCATGCCACGCAAGGCCTTGTCGCGCTGCCTGAGTCCCCATTCCCTGTTCTGGTATTGCTCCACCAGTGGCCCCAAACCCGGCGTTCCATGGTGGAAGTAAACACTGATGGCGTCAAGCAGCTCCAGTTCGGCGCGCTTGCTCATCATGTGAATCATTCCCCTCTCGAACGCTGTGGAGCCCGTCAAAACCGGACCGCCGACAAGCGCATCGAGATACTCCGTGATGGCGGTGCACTCGGCAATGCACGCTCCATCCGCAAGCTCAAGCACCGGAACCGTTCCGGAGTAGTTTTTATCCGAGATGAACCTGGGATCCTTGTGCTCCCCCTTGCGGAGATCAACCATCACGAACTCCACGCGTGACTGGAGGTTTTTTTCTGCTAGGGCGATCCGGACACGCGTCGGGTAAGGGCCCCGAGGGAAATCGTAGATCTTCAGCGGAAATCCCGCCTCACCATCGACTGGTCCTGCAACCGCACTCATTCGAGACTCTCCATGTGGTGAATTCGTATCGGTCAACAACCGATAACGATCCGAGAATACCTAACGACCGTTAGTTAGAATGCTATTCCGTAGCAATGGCGATGTCAACTGCATCGCCGTCGCACCTGCCGGTCAAGCCATGCAATCGTTTGCGCTCCCCAACGACACCTCATTCGCCTCCGACCGCTGGGTTGCATTCATGCGTGACCAAGCGCGCCGGGATGAGGTTCGTCAACGAGATTGTGCGCATCACAAATGAAGCACTGAAGTCCGCTGCCGCGGCTGTTGCTGGACTCTGGCGGCGCAACCTCGGCGAGGGCTCAAGCGCGATCTCGCCCAGCGCAGTCTGCTGCCGGGGATGGTGGAATCGGCGTTGTTGATGGGGCATTGCAACAGTGCCGATGTGTGATCCGCCTGGCATCGGCCTCTCGAGTGCGTGATCGCCTTTGGCGTCACGATGACTCCTCCCCTGGAAATGCTTATTGCTGCCTTTTGATGGCGTTTCAACTCGTCGCCAAGTATTTTGCCGTGAAGTCAAGAAACGCGCGCACTTTGGCGGACGACACCTCGCTGCGTTCCAGGTAGGTCGCGTAGATGTCGGCGTTGGGTAGCTTCCAATCCCTCAGCAATGGAATCAGTTCGCCCCGGGCCAGGTAGGGTGCGATTTCCCACGCTGAGCGGATGGCGATGCCATGGCCGTCCAGCGTCCAGCGCAGCACGGCGTTGCCATCGTTGCTCGATAGCACATTGTCGACTTTGACCGTCTCGGTGGACTTTCCGCGGCGGAAATGCCAAGCGCCGTAGGCCGCATCGTTTTCCCGAACGACCAAGCAGGCGTGACGCACCAAGTCGTGCGGAACGTTCGGCTTACCGTTCCGGGCAACATAGGCCGGCGAAGCGCATACAAGACGGTGATTGCGCAGCAACAACCTTGCATTGATCCGGGCGCTGGGAGGATCGCCGAAGCGGATGCCGATGTCATAACCGTGTTCGCGCAGGTTCAAGGGCTGGTCGGTCAATTGCAGTTGCACCCGTATGGCGGGATAGCGGGCAACGAACGCCGAAATGGCCGGTGCCACCCGCGCACGACCGAAACCGTATGAGGCATTGACACGGAGCAGTCCGGCCGGTTCGGCATGGCCGCGGATCAGCACTTGCTCAAGTTCCTGCAATTCCCCGAGCAGGCGTGATCCCTCGGCCAGGTAGCGTTCGCCCTCCGGCGTGAGTGTCAGGCGTCGTGTCGTGCGATGGGTCAGGCGCACGCCGAGCCGCTTTTCCAAATGCGCCAGGCGCTTGCTGACCGCTGGCGGGGTGACGCCAAGTTCGCGCGCGGCCGCAGCCAAGCTGCGATGGCGCGCCACCAGGGTGAAAAGGCGGATGTCGGAGAACTCGGACATGATGCTCCAATTCGTTCTTATAAGTTATTAATTGGATAAATATAATTCAATAACGCCGTTCTGATGCAGGAATAGAATGGCCGTCGGAACATGGAGGCAAGGGATGTTCGAAGGCTTTTCCGACGTATCCGCCACGGTCGATGGCATCAAGATTCATGCGTTGATGGCCGGCACCGGGCCGGCGCTGCTTCTGCTGCATGGACACCCTCAGACACACGCGATCTGGCACAAGGTGGCTCCGACGCTGGCGCGGCAATTCACGGTTGTCGTTGCGGACCTGCGCGGCTATGGCGACAGCGGGAAGCCGCCAGGCGAGCCAGACCACGCCAACTATGCCAAGCGTCGGATGGCCTTGGACCAAGTGCGATTAATGCAGGCGCTGGGCCTGCCGACGTTCGCGGTGATCGGTCATGACCGGGGTGGTCGGGTCGCGGCGCGGATGGCGCTGGATCATCCAGATGTGGTATCCCGCCTGGTCACGCTGGATGTGGCACCCACGCTGGCGATGTACCAGCAGACCTCATTCGAATTCGCGCACGCCTACTGGCACTGGTTCTTCCTCGTGCGACCGTCGCCTTTCCCAGAGACGTTGATCCGGGCCGACCCGGATCTCTACCTGAAGCAGACCATGGGAGCCCGCAGTGCCGGCCTGAAGCCTTTCGCGCCGGAGGCCTATGCTGCCTATCTGCGTTGCCTGTCCGATCCGGCAACCGCACATGGCATCTGCGAGGACTACCGTGCCTCGGTAGGTATCGACCTCGAACACGATCAGGCCGATCTTGCCGCGGGCAAGCAGATCCAATGTCCCTTCCTGGCATTGTGGGGACGCGATGGCGTGATCGAACGGTGCTTCGACCCTCTGGCCGAGTGGCGCCGCTGGAATCCCGGCGTAAAGGGTATGGCGCTGCCCTGCGGCCACTACATCCCGGAGGAAGCACCCGAGGTGTTGCTCGATCACGTCCTCGCCTTCCTGCCTTCATGAATGTCCTCGAGCCTGCCCATGCCAGCGACGACGCTTTACCGAAAACTGGTCGATTCGCACACCGTCGAACGCCTGGATGTCGACAACGTGCTGCTATATGTCGACCTGCACATCATGAACGAATACACCAGCCCACAAGCTTTTGCAGGACTGGCGCAACGTGGATTGCGGGTGCGGCGCCCACACCAGCAAATGGGCGTGGTCGATCACGTCATCCCCACGCGCCCGGTGCCGATCGCGGCGCGTACGATCGACATCGCCCCCGCCGCACGGCAAGCGGCGAACTTTGCCGCCAACTGTGCTGAGCAGGGGATCGAGCTGTTCGACGTGCGTGATCCGATGCAAGGAATCGAGCATGTCGTCGCGCCGGAACTTGGCCTGATCCGTCCCGGCATGGTCGTATTATGCGGCGACAGCCATACCACGACCTACGGTGCCCTCGGGGCACTCGGGTTCGGGATCGGCACGTCGGAAGTGGAGCATGTGCTTGCCACGCAGACTCTGGTGTACCGCGTGGCCAAGGACATGCGAATCCAAGTCGATGGTCGACTGCCTCTGGGGACGACGTCCAAGGACCTGATCTTGCACATCATCGCCAAGATCGGAGCACAAGGCGCGCGTGGCTATGCGGTCGAGTATGTCGGCGAAGCTATCGCCGCACTGTCCGCCGAGGCGCGCATGACCTTGTGCAACATGACCGTGGAAGCCGGTGCCCGCGCGGCGCTGATCGCGCCTGACGCGATCACATCCGACTACGTGTCCGAGCGGATCTGCGATATGGACGACGCTGCGCTGGCGGCCGCGCACACGGCATGGAAGCAACTCCGCACGGACGCATCGGCGCGTTTCGATGCCGAGCATCGCTTCGATGCTTCCGAGGTCGCCCCCTATGTCACCTGGGGGACCAGTCCCGACCAGGCGCTGCCGGTGAATGGCACCGTGCCGCCATTGAGCGACGCCTCGGGTGATATCGAGAAGGCAACTTGGCACAAGGCGCTGGATTACATCGGCTTGGCGCCTGGCACGCCGATCGAAGGTATTCCGATCGACCGCGTGTTCATCGGTTCGTGTACGAATGCCCGCATCGAGGACCTGCGCGAGGTGGCGCGGGTGGTGCAGGGGCGCAAGGTTGCACCAAGCGTGCGGGCGATGGTGGTGCCTGGCTCCGGGCTGGTCCGTGACCAGGCCGAACGCGAAGGGATCGCGCAGGTGCTGGTCGAGGCAGGGTTCGAATGGCGACAGCCGGGCTGTTCGATGTGCCTGGCGATGAACGACGACGTACTCGCGCCGGGCGAGCGTTGCGCCTCTACGACCAACCGCAACTTCGAGGGTCGGCAGGGCCGGGGCAGCCGCACGCATCTGATGAGTCCGGCCATGGCTGCCGCTGCCGCAATCGCCGGACGCATCGTCGACATTCGCAAGGAGTTCCGTGCATGAGCGAAACGCACCGTATCACAGGCGTGGCGGCGCCATTGCCAATCGGCAACCTGGACACCGACCAGATCATGCCCAAGCAGTTCCTGCTGGGGATCGACAAGAGCGGATTGGCAGACGGACTGCTGCATGACCTGCGTTTCGACACCGAAGGGCGGCTTCGCCCGGACTTCGTGCTCAACCGTCCGGAATATCGCGGCGCGCGCATTCTGTTGGGCGGGGCGAACTTCGGCTGCGGATCGAGCCGGGAGCACGCGGTATGGGGATTGCAGCAGGCCGGGTTCGATGCTGTCGTCGCGCCGAGTTACGGAGAGATCTTCTATTTCAATGCGATGAACAATCGCCTGCTGCTTGTCACCTTGCCGCCGGAGCAGGTCCAGGCGTTGATGGACAGCGTGGCGCATGGCCAGGAAAAGCGCCTGACCATCGACGTGGAGAAGCAAATCGTTTCCACGCCGCAGGGCGATGAATATCCCTTCGATTTGCAACCCAGGCAGAAGCGGATGCTGGTCGATGGCTTGGACATGATCGGCATGACCTTGCGCGATGCAGCAGCCATCGACCGGTTCGAAGCTGAGCATTGGCAGGTACGTCCCTGGTGCCGTGTCGATATCGCCAGGACGCGGGCAAGAAAACGCGGTGCGGGCTTGAATTCCGTACGCAGCCAAGGACAGGCCTTGTCCTCCGAAAAGGAAAGGTAGCGATGAACATGGCGATCATGGGGAACGGATGGTTAACGTTCAGCCACTGCCTGCTTGCGGCGGCTGGGCGATGTGTATTTCACGACAGGGACACGGAACCCCCTACCGAGATGCGGCCGTGTCGGATTCGCTGATGAAGTTCATCGGCGTCTTGCCGAGCCGCCGTTTGAACATGGTGGAAAACGCGCTGGGGCTGTCGTAGCCCAGATCCAGCGCCACCTGCGTGACGGACTGCCCAGCCGATAGCCGGGGCAGCGCCGCCAGCAGGCAGGCTTGCTGCCGCCATGCCCCGAAACTCATGCCCGTCTGCTGGTGAAAGAACCGGGTGAAAGTGCGCAGGCCCTTGTGCAGCCGTTGCGCCCACATCTGCGGCGTGGCCTGGATGCTGGGCGACTTCAGGAACGCCTTGCACAGCCGTGCAAGCTGGCGGTCTTGGGGGATCGGCGCGAACAGGGGCATCGTCTGCGTCTGGCGCACTTCGTGCAGCAGCAACTGCGCCAGCGCACCGTCGCGCCCGTCCTCGTCGTACAGCGCGGGCATGTCCGCCGAGGCCAGCAGCAACTGGTGCAGCAGAGGGGAGATGACCAGCGCCTCGCAGTGATCTGCCGGGCGCGGCGCGGCAGCCGGCTCGATGTAGAGGCTGCGCGTACTCACACCCTGCATCCGCACGCGGTGGGGTTTGCCGGCGGGAATCCACACGCCGCTGTACGGTGGAATGGCCCATGCGCCATCGTCCGTTTCCACTTCCATCACCCCGCTCATGCCGTACAGCACCTGGGCGCGCCGGTGCGTATGGGTGTCGAGCAAGGTGCCCGGCGGGTAATCGGTGCCGATGGCCAGCACGGGGCGCGCCACGGCATCCACGGAGTCCAGCGGTATGTTGCGCATGGCAATGGATGGCCTAAACAAAAGAATTATTGACCAATCAGCGAGAGACAGCCAATTCGGCGCACCCTATCGTGAAGTTTCGTCCTCTCACGATGCGGTTTCCGCCATGTACTTCCTGCTTTTGTTCTTTGGTTTCCTCGCCGGGATAACGACCGTGCTGTTCGGCTTCGGCGGTGGCTTCGTCGTCGTGCCCGTGCTGTATTCCGTGCTCCTGGCTACGCATGGCGGCAGCGCCGTGGGCGACGCCGCCATGCACGTGGCCGTTGCCACGTCCACCTGCGTGATGATCTTCGGTGCGGGGCTGGCGACGATGCGCCATCACAAAGCTGGCACGGTGCCGTGGGATCAGGTGCGCCCGCTACTGGGCTACATCGCCGTGGGCGCAATACCGGGCGCGGCTGCCGCATTGGCATTGAGCGGGGACTGGGTACGCTGGGCCTTCATCTTCTACCTGGGGTTGACGATCCTCGACAGCATCCTGCGGCCGGGCTTCACCCAGGAAACGGCTGCGCGGATTCGTCCATGGGGACGGTGGATGACCGCTGCCGCAGGCACGGCGATTGGTGCGATCGCCGCCTTCCTGGGCGTGGGCGGCAGCGTGATGACCGTGCCGCTGATGCGCCGCCGCGGCGCCAGCATGACCGCTGCGACAGCAGCGGCCAACCCACTGTCGCTGCCAATGGCCGTGGTCGGCTCGGCGACTTATGCGCTGCTGGCGTGGAACGATGCACCGCTGGGTGCATGGCACGCGGGTTACATCGACTTGCGCGCTTGCGCGGTCTTGGCGGTTGGTTCATGGCTGGGTATCCGGGCCACATCGAGGTGGATTGGCCGGATTCCCGATACCATTCACGCCAAGGCATACATCACGCTGCTGTGCGTCGTTCTGCTGGTGATGCTGGTGGCTTAGTCTTCTCTGCCTCTAGCTGTGATCTCTCAGTAGGTTGTTCATCCGGGGCTCCTGGGGGCTGGTTTGGCTTCGTAACCCCCATCTTCCAGAGATGCCCCGGATGAACAACCTACTGAGAGATCACAACTAGTCCACAATGCAGGTCAACGATCTGATCGTTGGCCTCATCGCCCACGAGCTCAAAGCGTTCCCGGCCAGCAAAGGGCAGTACGGGTACGTCTATGCGCTCAACGCCTCCCGCGACCATGTGGTCTGCCGCGGCATTCCTTCCGCCGAGGACATCCAGTAGGACTGGGGACATCGTCTAGGCTCAAGTCGCAACAACCAGATACGTGGCCGTTGTCATCGCCGATATCAATCTCGGCCAGCAATCAAGCCACATCGGCGTCCGATGTGAACAGCTTGGGCCACGGGGCCGGATCGGCCCATACCCATCCACTGCACACAGTCAGCTCATGGCACGCGCGTAGGTCCGGATCAGCGAGTCGGGGCAGACAAGGATGGTGAAAACGGGGCGAGGTGGTCTCCGCTTTGTTTGTCGCGTCGAGGACTGGTTTCGGTTCGACTGCCACCGGATTGGCTTCCCTCCGGTGTTGTCCCATGGACTCTTGCGCTGTTCCTCATGCCGCTCGCGCTCGCCCAGCATGGATTGCTACGGCCATCGCCATTCTGGCGTTGGCCACTCGCGCCGCCGCTTCGGAAGTCTGGGTCGTTACCGACTCGCATCATCCGGTCCTTGGCCAGGCTGACCGACACCTCATCCTGGACGCGGCCGCGGTGCTCGAAGCGGAGCTGGCCGACAACCTGCCCACCGATCCTGAGCGCGCCAGCGCCATCGTCCAGCAACGCCTGAAATTGGGCGGTACAGACCTGCAGCGAAGGATCGGCACCGCCTACCAGGGTATTGCCGATGCCTGGAGCCTTGGCGTCACCAAGATTCCCGCCATCGTGGTGGATCGCCGATACGTGGTCTATGGCGAGACGGACGTGGCCCGTGCGGTAGCCCGCATCGACCAATACCGGAGAACGCAGCCATGACGAGGCGTCCGTTCGCGCCATCCCGGCGCCAGCGGTTGGCCATCGCAGCGCTGCTGCTGGGGTGTTCCGCATCGTCCTTTGCACTGAACACCGCCACCATCGTGGCCTCCACCCTGTCGCCGGATTGCCTGGAATACCGCGTCACCGGCATCTGCTATTGGCTCTATTGCACCTGGACGGGATGCACCGTACGCACCTCGGTCAAGGTGCGCCACTACATCCCGGATGCAGTGGTGTCGAGCTACTCGAACACCGGCGAGAACCCTTGGGTCGAGGTGCGGGCGATGAGCCTGCCGAACCCGACCGCGAAGGCCGGCGGCGACGGCACCACCAACGAGGATCACGAGAACAACCTGGCGAAGTTCAAGAACGCCGACGTCATCGGCCATCCGGGTGGCTATGTGTTCAGCCAGTTCGCCAGCGCCTCCGGCTACACCTGCGAGGGCGCCGGCACCGCCTTCATGCCCTATCTGCTGAGCACGCTCGACACGCTGGCATGGCGCTACAACATCCCCGAGGCGCTGTATCCGGAAGCACTGATTCCCGGCCGGCGCGAGATCGGCACGCGCACGGCCATGAATCTCTGGGGCAACGTCTATCCGCGTGGCGGCTTCCTGCACCAGGTGGATGACCACAAGGCCGCAGCCGTGGTCGCCCAGCGCGCGGGTGACATCGTGACGCGCCGCAACCAGATCCACGTCTACCAACCGCTGCTCGCCAGTTCGCGCGATGGCTACTGGCCGGCCGGCGCCCTGATGGAAACCGATGCCGCCACGGGCAAGTGGCAGGAGCTGACCCCCACGCTGTCCAGCAGTTGCGCGGTATTCCCCCACGGCAATGCCAAGGTGCAGGCCCGGCAAGGCGACTACGCCTGGGCATTGTGGCGTCCCTATAGCTGCTGCCAGCGCCGCGGCCAGGTGTTCCTCGGCAGCGTCGATTTCCTGTGAGGCCCGATGCCATGACGACTCCACCGCCGAGCGCCCGTCGATTTCTTTGCGTCGCATTGGCCGTTGCAGCAATGTGCTGCTCCGGCGCCGGGGCGCAGACCAGCGTCAACGAGTACGGCGTCCAGCATCAGGGCAGCGTGATCGGCGACGACGTGCTCTACAGCATTGGGGGCGGCCGCGCGGTATCCATGAGCGGTGCGGCCAACATGCACTCCATCGGTGTTGGCGTCGGCTGGAACAGCAACCTGATCTGTGGCGACATGAGCATCACCACCACGCTGCAGAACCAGTTGAACGGCATCACCAACGGCTTCCAGGCCATCATGTCCTCGGTGATCCAGAACGCCACCGCTGCCGTGGCGTCGCTGCCCGCGCTGATCATCCAGCGCGCCGATCCAGGGCTGTATAACCTGCTGACCAATGGGGTGCTGCAAGCCAGGCTGGATTTCGATCGCAGCAAGCTGACCTGCCGTGCCATCGCCAACCGCATGGCCGACATGGCGGGTGGGCAGCTCGGCTGGGGCCAACTCGCCGAAGGCATGGCGCTGAAGCAGGCCGTCGCGAGCACCGATGCGGTCTCGGCCATCGACGACGCCGAGGCGAACCGTGGCAACAATGGCGTACCGTGGGTCGGCGGAGACAACGCCGGCGGCGCGGGCCAACGTCCGGTGCGCGTGGTCGGCGACGTGACCCGCGCCGGCTACAACCTGCTCAATGGCCGTGGCGTCGGCGATGCCAGTTCGATTCCGCAAGCCAGTTGCGGCGGCAACATGGCCTGCCAGACCTGGAGTTCGCCCGATGCCGCCGCGGCCTGGGCCGTTCGCGTGCTGGGCGAGCAGGAACAGCGCACCTGCGATGCATGCACCAAGACCGTCACCACGCCGGGCGTTGGCCTGACCCCGCTGATCCAGGAGGAATACGAGGACAAGCTGCAGGCCCTGCAGGAGTTGGTCGCCGGCAGCCGTCCAACCACGGCGCAGAACCTGCAGGCTGCGGGCAGCGCGTCGCTGCCCATCACCCGTGGCGTGATCGAGGCGCTGCGCGACGAGACGGACCAGGACATCCTGGCTCGGCGCCTGGCCTCGGAGGTTGCGCTGGCCAGCGTGCTGGAGAAGGCGCTGCTGCTGCAACGCACGCTGCTGACCGGGCGCAAGGAGCCCAACGTGGCCGCCAACGAACTGGCCCAGAAGGCCGTCACCCACGAAAGCGACATCCTCGATCGCGAGATTCACAACCTGAAGGCAGAGCTGGAGCTGCGCCGCGAACTGGCCAGCAACTCGCCGATGGCGATCATCCAGCGCCACAGCACCCGCGCCGCCGGTGCGCGTGGCATCTACGAGGGCGACCCGGTACGCAATCGGGTCGATGAATTGCAGCGGCCGCCGTCCGGCGGAAGCCATCCATGAGTGCCGCAGGGCGGTGCCCGCGCTGGCTGTCCAGCCGGCGTGCCATCCGGGTACTGGTGTGGGCGGTGTCGCTGCTGATCGCCGCGATCGCCGTCAATGTGGTCGGCATCCGCATCGCGGGCAGCATCGAGGGCTGGCAGCGCTGGATGGCGGCGCAATCCGGGGCCTTCCTGGTCTGGCGGTTGTTGCTCTACGCCATCACTGCCTGGGGTTGGCTCTGGATGCGCCGTCGCCTGCGCACGCGGGAACCGGAGCGCGCTGCCGGGCAGCGACTGCTGCGCGCGGAGGTTGCGGCCATCGTCGCCGTGATCGCGCTGGAAGCCAGCCTGCTGATGCAGGCACGGTAGCGCGAGGTTCGCCATGACGCTGTTCACCACCGACTACCTGGAGTACTACCTGACACTGGTGTCCTGGGTAGTCCACAACGGCATCTGGTCGGTGCTGGTCGCCAGCGGCATGTTCGCCGTCCCGTTCCTGGCGATCGTCATCCAGGAATGGTTGAAGGCCCGCGCGGAAGGCGCGGACGAAGGCAACAAGGGCGTGCTGTCCTCGGCTCGCATCGAGAACCGCGTCTTCGTCGCCATCGTGGTGATCATGTTCGCGGGCATCCCCTTCATCGATGTCGATTTCAACACCATCAAGTACGACCGTTCGCGTTCGACCCAATGCCAAGTAAATGTCCCAGAGCCGACCGATACGGGCTGGTCGCAATCGTTCAGCACGATCAACAACCAGTCGGCCAAGGTGCCGGTGTGGTGGTTCGCCATGCACGCGATCTCGCGTGCGATCACCGGTGCTTCGGTCGCGGCCATTCCCTGCGGCACCGACCTGCGGCAGATCCGCATGGACATCGACGCGACCCGCATCGACGACCCGATGCTGGCCCAGGAGATCAGCGACTTCACCCGCGACTGCTATGGCCCCGCCCGCGCCAAGCTGTTCATGACCCGGCCCAGCCTGAGCGAGGAGCAGATGCACGACGTCACCTGGATCGGCTCCAACTACTTCGTCGGCACCGCCGGCTTCTACGACAGCTACCGCTCCAGGACTCCGCGCGATGCCTGGCCGTTCGACGCCACGCGCGACGCCGGCCTGGCCCAGGTGCCCGGCGGGGGCGGCTACCCGACCTGCCGGCAGTGGTGGTCCGACGGCGGCCACGGCCTGCGGGTAAGACTGCTGGCTCAGGTCGATCCCAGCCTGCTGACGCGACTGGCCGGCTGGGCGGGCTTCCTGAGCCAGGCCGAGGTCAACGACTCGGTGATCCGCGCCGTCGCCAGCCCTCGCCAGCAGAAACTCAACCAGGGGGCGGTCTACACGGACTACGGTGGCCAGATCGACATGACGCTGCCCAACATCGTCACCCGCGCCGCCAGTGACGTGGGGCTGACCGTCGGATCACTGGGCTATTTCCCGGCGATGGACGTGGTGCGGCAGGCGCTGCCGATGGTGCTGTCCCTGCTCAAGATGGCGCTGGTCATCTGCATCCCGCTGGTGATGCTGACCGGCACCTATGACCTCAAGACCGTGGTCACGGTGAGCGTGGTGCAGTTCGCGCTGTTCTTCACCGAATTCTGGTTTCAGCTCGCCCGCTGGATCGACTCGACGATCCTCGATGCACTCTACGGCTGGGGGTGGGGCTGGAACCGGCCGCACACGAACTTCGATCCGCTGGTGGGCCTCAACAACACCTTCGGAGACATGCTGCTGAACTTCGTGATGGCCACGATGTTTTTGATCTTGCCCACGTTCTGGGTGGCGGCATTGGCCTGGGCTGGTATCCGTGCAGGCAACGTGCTTCAAGGATTGAGTACTGGCACGCGGGATGCCGGACAAGCCGGTGGCAGGGGCGGCGGCTTGATGATCGGTGCGGCCAAGCAGAAATAGCTCCAACCGCCGGTTCAATCGTCTTCGAATCGTGGATCTGGGTCATCGCTGTAGTTGATGGGGTCGTAGGCAAGGCTTTCGCGATGATCCAGCTCTTCGGCCTTGCGTCCGAGGAAATCATCGTCGCCTTGCGGCGCTTGCTCCGCCATCCTGGCTGCCACGACGAGAGCGACCGGCAACAGCGCCGCCCAGACCGCGATGTACAGCAACACCCCAAGGGTCGCCAGCTTGACCCCCCAGATCAGCACCGCTACACCGCCCGCCGGCAGTCCTTGCGCCATCAGCCATCGATGCACCCGACGCTCCGCGCGCAGCCAACCGCGCCATACGCCGCCCAGCCAGCGGCCGAGTCGCGCTGCGATGGTCATGCCTGCGGTGTGCTTCATGGTTGGCTACCTCATGGTCGTTCCACGGTCGTTGGGCATGGCGGTGCCGGTCTCCTTCATGCCTGCCGCGCCGCGAATGCTTCGGCGCTCATGATCAAGCCGGGAAAGTCCTCTCGCATGGCGAGAATGTCCGCATCGCCGGTGATCAACGCATCCGCCTTGCCGACATGCGCGAGCACCAGGAACACCTGGTCCTTGTCGTCGCGGCAGGCCGGCAGGTCGGGCCATGGCATCGGCAGTTCCACCACATCGGCGTAGGGCAGGAAGTCCGCCAGCAGTTCCTGCTGTTCCAACGTCGACAACTTGAACTTGGGATAGGCCAGGACGCGCAGGAGTTCACTGGCCGTCTCCCGGCAGACCAGCGGCTGCAACTGCTGGTGCTGCCAGGCGTGGCGTATCCAGGCCAGGCGTCCAGCATTGAAGATCAGCGCCGACAGCACGATGTTGGTGTCGAGGACGACCCTGCGCATCAGCGCCGCGCCCAGGCCACGGCATCCTCGACGTCCTGCTCGGTGATCCCGAGTTGCTCCAGCTTCTCGCGCACGGCCTGGGCCTTCTGGACCCGCACGGGGGTCAGGACGATCCGACCGCCCTCGACGGTCACGTCGAAGTACTCCGCCGCATCCACGCCGGACACGGCCGCCTTGGGCAGCGTGATCTGATTTTTCGAAGTGAGCTTGGCAAGCATGGGAGGCCTCCGTAAGTTTCAAAGGAAATCTTACTTCCTTACTTCATTCTCGACAAGCATGCCTTCGGGTGCAGGGGTTTCAGGGCCTGCCGTGCTTCCAGCGCCGGTTGAAACTGCCTGATCCAGTGAAAACACAGTGCCTGTTCCGATCCCGATCCTGGAGCGCACCGGCTCCGCATTGATTGCGGCACACGAAGCCGACTGCCCCTATATCAAAGGGCTTGTCGAAGGCCAAAGGGCTGGGGATGGAGCAAGGGAATGGCCTCAAGGGGAAAGGCCCTACCCGAAAAGGCCAAAAGGCTCCTCCGGCCAGCCCGTCACCAGGATGTCGCCATGCTTTCGCTGTTCCAGCGCAAACGGGTGCCGCCGGCCACCGCCGCCGCGCCGCCTCCCGCCGAGCCTGCCAAAGGGTTGACCCGGCCGCAGTCGGCCGCAGCGCTGCTGGCAGAGCCGCGCCGGCAGCGGCTGCTGGAACACATCTGGCAGCGCACCTCGCTGTCGCGTCGGCAGTTCCGCTCGCTGTACCTGGCGCCGCTGGAACGCTACGCCGAGCTGGTCCAGCAGTTCCCGGCCTCGGAGGCGCATCACCATGCCTGGCCGGGCGGCATGCTGGACCACGGCCTGGAGATCGTGGCCTACGCGCTCAAGCTGAGGCAGTCCCACTTGCTCCCGGCCGGCGCCTCGCCCGAGGCCCAGGCCGCGCAAGCCGAGGCCTGGACCGCCGGGACCGCCTACGCCGCGTTGCTGCACGACATTGGCAAGATCGCGGTCGATCTGCACGTCGAGCAGGCCGATGGCCTGGTCTGGCACCCCTGGCACGGGCCGCTGCGCCAGCCGTACCGCTTTCGTTACCGGACGGATCGCGAGTACCGGCTGCATGGCGCCGCCACGGGGCTGCTCTACACCCGTGTGCTCGATGCCGGCATCCTCGACTGGCTGAGCGACTACCAGGACCTGTGGTCGGCGCTGCTGTACGTGCTGGCGGGCCAATACGAGCATGCCGGCACGCTGGGCGAACTGGTCATCAAGGCCGACCAGGCATCGGTGGCCCTGGCGCTCGGCGGTGATCCGGCCAGGGCCATGGCGGCGCCGAAGCATGCGCTGCAGCGCAAGCTGCTCGATGGCCTGCGCTACCTGCTGCGCGAGGAATTCAAGCTGAACCAGCCCGGCGGCCCGTCGGATGGATGGCTGACCCAGGACGCACTCTGGCTCGTCAGCAAGACGGTCAGCGACAAGCTGCGCGCGCACCTCCTGTCGCAGGGCATCGAAGGCATTCCATCGAACAACACTGCCGTCTTCACGGTGCTCCAGGACCATGGCATCGTGCAGCCCGCCCCGGATGGGAAGGCGATCTGGCGGGCGACCGTCACGAGCGGCACAGGCTGGTCGCACAGCTTTACCTTCCTGCGCCTGTCGCCGGCCTTGATCTGGGAGTCGGGAGAGCGTCCCACATCGTTCGCTGGCACGGTCACGACGGAAGAGCCCCTCCCTGGCGAAGATGACGCGTCGACCCCCTCCGGTATCCCGGCCACCTCACCGTCCCCTGGGGTAGCGGATTGCCCGGCAGGGATCGCGGACCCGGTCTCCGATCTGCTGTCGATGCTCGATGCGTCCGACGCAGCCACCACCAGTGCATCGTCCGCCAGCGCGGAACCGCCATCACCATCCACCGCCGCACCTGCGACAGTGACCCATTTGGCGCCGACCAGTCCTGCCACCATGCCGGCTCCCGCGAAGGCCACGCCGTTCGGGGAAGCCTTCATCGCCTGGCTCAGGCAAGGCATCGAGTCGCGCAAGCTCATCATCAACGACGCGAAGGCACTGGTGCATACCGTCGATGGCACGGCGTACCTGGTCAGCCCCGGTGTTTTCCAGCGCTACGCGCAGGAACATCCGGAGATCCAGGTGCTGGCCCGGCAGGACAATCTGCACGACTGGCAATGGGTGCAGAAGCGCTTCGAGAAGCTGGGACTGCACCGCAAACAGGACAGCGGCCTGAACATCTGGACCTGCGAAGTCACCGGGCCGCGCAAGTCGCGGCGGTTGCACGGCTATCTGTTGATGGCGCCTTCGGCATTGTTCGCGGAAGTCCCGCCGGACAACCCCTACCTATCCTTGGCGCACGGCTAGGAGCCTCCTCGCCACACACGGGCAGCGCACCAGCCGACCCTATGTCTTGCATCGTCGATACCCCTTCATGCTCGATGGGCGACCCAACCCTTGAAGGTGAACGCGCAATAGAAAAGGTCGATGTCCGTGAATCCAGCCTCGCGGAGCAGATCGACATCCTGCGCGGGCGAAAGCACGGGCAGCCGTTCCTTGATCGCCGCGATGCTGCCTTCGGCTTGACGCACTGGTACGCCGGAAGCAGCCGCAAACGCCGCATTGCGCGAGAGCCATCTGTCCCTGACGGGATCGTCGCCGGGAAAACTGTGATGCGTGACGACAAGGGACGCACCGGGCTTGAGTCGCAGGTGTATTTGCTGCAGCGTCTTCAGCCGCTCGGCTGGCGGCAGGAAATGCAGTGTCAGCAGGCAGGTCGCGCCATCGAAGGGCCCCTTGGGGGCGCTGTCGATATAGATGCGCGCGTCGGCCGGCGCGCGTTCGGCCAGCAGCACGCCCGCCATCCGGTGCAGGTCGCGCAGGCCCGGCACGATCCTCGCGGTTCTTTCCGCATAACCCGATACCGCCGTCGGGTCGGAGAACGACGTCATCGAGCGCGGCCTTCCGCTTGCGCTGGCTCGATCGTCTCGGGCCAAAGCAGTGATCGGTGAATCTGGGCGCCGGTCATGGCACCGTTGCCCACGGCCAGCGACACCGAATGCGGTGCCCGCGCGACATCGCCGCAGGCAAAGATCCCAGGCACCGAGGTCTTGCTCTCGGCATCCGTGCGGATCTGGATGCCCATGGGCGTTTCTTCCAGTGCACAGCCGATTGTCCTGGCCAAAGGGTCGGAGGGAACGGTTCGCGTTGCAACAAACAGGCCCGCAAAGCTCAGTCGCCTTCCGTCCACCAATGTCACGTCGGCATGCCCCTCGATTTTGTCGATGCGCGCCTCTTCGATGACCACGCCTCGGCGTTCCAAAGTGGACCTGATTTCCTCATTGAGTTCCAATGCACCGTTGACGAACAAGGTGACATCCCCCCAATCCGTGAGCAGTTCAGCCTGATGGATGGACATCGGGCTGGCACCGACGATGCCGATGCGGCCTTGTCCAAGTTCATAGCCATGGCAGTACGGGCAGTGAAAAACCGTCTTCCCCCAGCGTTGCGCGAGCCCGTCGATGGCTGGAAGCTGGTCGGTCACCCCCGTCGCCAACAGAATGCGTCGCCCCAGGTGCGACTCGCCATCAGCCGTCGTGACGGTGAATTCATCCGCCTGCCCGGCGACAGCTTCCACCCGACCTTCAAGCCAGGTCAGCGTTGGATAGGCTTGAAGCTGGCGGCGTGCGTTTGCAGCGATTTCACCTGGCGGCACACCATCCTGACCGAGAAATCCGTGTGAATGGCTGGCGAAGCGGTTGCGCCGCTGGCCCGCATCGATCACCAGCACTGACCTGCGTGCGCGCACCAGTTGCAGGGTCGCGGCCATTCCTGAGTAGCTTCCGCCGACGACGATCACATCGTGATTCATGATTGATTCCTTGAATGTCGTAAAGCCGCATGCCGGCGTGCGAAGTCAGAGGCCAGATCGGCAAGGGTGATTTCCGAGAACCGCTTCAGCAGCAGCGCCTCGGCTTCGGCAAACGTGCCTTCGAGTGCCGCATTGACCGTCTGCTCGACCAGACACTCCGGTGTCTCGTTGCGGTTGCCGATGGCAAACGTCGCCGGCTCGCCCAGGGCTTCGTGCAACTGACGCAGGGTGACGCTGCCAAGGTCGGCGTGGATACGCCATCCTCCTGAGTGACCTCGTTCGGAGGTGACGATCCCCGCTTGCCGCAGGTATCCCATCGTGCGCCGAACGACGACCGGGTTGGTTCCCAGGCATAGCGCCAAGGTTTCTGAGGTAACGGGTCCATCCTGCTCGGCCATGTGCAGCAGCGCATGCAGGACAGACGAGAGGCGGCTGTCTCTTTTCATGAAACAAATGATGTTACGAAAAAGGTCGCGTGTCAAATGCGAGGTGGCAATGAACGCCTGGCAAGTCACAACCTTGACGTACAAGAACGTTGTTGACGCCTCACCGCCATGACGGCATGGCTATTCGGCGTCGTTCTCTTCCTCGGACAGTTGCGCCTCGGTCGCGGCCATCAGTGCCGCGGCCGAGCACCCCAGCCCCTTCGCGATCCGCAGGATCAACACCAGCGTGGGCATGTGCTCGCCGCGCTCGATCTTGCCCATGTGCGACCGGGCGATGCCCGCCTGTTCCGCGAGCACCTCCTGGGCCAGCCCCTGCGCGGTCCGTGCCTCGCGCACGGCAACGCCGAAAGCGCGCGCTGGCTCGCTTTCATAGGTTCTTGTCCCTGCGGGTCTGCCGCGTTGCACCGATCGCTTCTGCATCAACAGAAGCGTCACGCGCAAAGCGAATCTAAACCACGTTAAACTTATCTCATCGACCGGTCGCGCCCGGTTTTTCCCAGTGTCGGCGTTGTGCAGGTGACACGATGATCGCTCCCGATCCCTTGAACATTGCCCTGTCGGACTGCCTGGCCTATCCCCGGTTGTCGGTGCCGATGGCGGAACATCGCCGGCGCCATCCGGACCACCCCATTCGCCTTCATAAAGAACGCCTGGAGGACCTGCATCGAGGACTGCTCGCGGGGGCTTTCGAGGCGGGCCTCTGCCAGTCGCCCGCAGCCCCTGAAGGCATCGATGTCCGCCCCGTCTGGCGCGATGCGCTGGCACTGGCCGTGTCTGCCCATCACCCCTTGCTGGCCTTCGCGTCAGTGTCCCTGGAGCAGGCCGCCGACCACCCTTGGATCGCCCTGGATGCCCGCGACTGTGTGGGCTACTGCGGGCAGATCGACACGCTGCTGACGGCGGCCGGCGTCTTCCCCTCGGACGTCACGACGGCCACATCGTTCGGGTTGATGATGACCCTGGTGGCCGCCGGCTACGGCGTCTGCCTGGCACCCGCCGCCCGCATCGAGGGCCATCGTTCCCTTGGCGTTGTCCAGCGTCCCTTGCAAGAGGGCGCGCTGACGCTCACCACCTACTTCCTGAGCCGTCGAAATACGGACAGCACCCACCTGGAGCGGTTCTTCCAATCGCTCCAGGCAAGCGCCTGACCGAACTTCGGCGCGACCCTGGCTTGATCAGTCTCCGGGCGTCGCTTCGGCGACATCGGCAGCGACTGCTTCGCGCACCAGCCGCTGCACGCTTTGCCGGACCTGCTCAGGAAACTCGGTCGTCATGACTGGCTCGCTCGCCTGCATGCACTGTGCGGCCACCAGCCGCGCGGCAAGGTGCAGGTTCGTTGGGTTGACGGCTTCGATGGCCGGCCGTGTCCCGAGGGCCTCATATGAGCGCAGGAGAGCGTGGTAGATGTCCCAGGTGTCGATGCCCCGTGGCAGTTGCTTCAGGACGGACTGGACCAGCCTGCGCTTGAGCGGATCGAGCTGCCAGTCTGGCACTCGCTGCCCGCGATGCCCCATGTGGATCGACAGCAGGTTGCCGGCCTGGATCTCGTAGGTGATCCAGCGGCGCGACTTGCCCGCGAGCCTGGCGTAGTCCGCCACCGAGAGGTTGTGCGGCGCCTCGAAGATCTCCAGCACCTGCAGGCGTTCACGCTGCGCGTCCGACAGGCGCGGCCGTGCGTACTCGGGCATGCGCACGGCCGACAGCCGCTGCACCGATGCCGGCGCTTCGGGTTTGTCGGGCGCCGGCGCGGTCACGATCAGCTGCGGCGCGGTGAGGTCGAGCACCGGCGGCTGCACCGTCGCCTGGCCGGCAATGGTCGGCAGGCCCTGAAGCGTGATGGTCAGATGCCGGCTGGCAACCTCGACCTCATTCTGCTCAAACAGGTCCAGGCGATCGGCCCAGTCCTGCATCATGACGCGGCGCTGCTCGACGTATTCGGCATGGTTGTAGGTCGCGCTGATCCTGTCTGGATCGGCATGCGAAAGCTGGGCGTCCACCCATTTCTTCGGGTAGCCGAGTTCGTTCAACGCCGTCGAGATAGTTGCCCGGATGCCGTGCCCCGTGAGTTGGTCCTCGTAGCCCATGCGCTTGAGCGCGGCGTTGAGCGTGTTCTCGCTGATCGGGTTCTTCAGGCACCAGTCGCCGGGAATGAGATGAACCTGGGCCGGCTTGAAGTTGTCGAGCAGGTGGCGAACGATCTCCTGCGCCTGCACCGACAGCGGCACGATGTAGGGCGGGATGTCGATGATGCGCTTGCGCTTCTTCCTGGTGAGCAGCTTTCGCTGCTTGAGCCTGGCCACGGGGATGATCCACAGGCCCCGGTCGAGGTCGAACTGATCGGGCGTGGCGAAGCGCAGTTCGCCAGTGCGCACACCGGTGAGCATCAACAGCCGCAAGCCCAACTGCGTGTTCAGGCGCCCGCGGTACTTGCGCAGCGTCTGCAGCATGGCCGGCAGCTCGTGCATGCGCAGGAACGGGTTGTGTTCGACCGGCGGCAAAGGCAACGCGACCACTTCCAGGTCCCTGGACGGGTTCTCGCCCATGTTGGGGATCGCCACCGTGGCGTAGGTGAACAACTGGGTGAACCAGGTCCGCAGCTTCTCGGCCACCGACAGCGAGCCGCGCTTTTCCACCTTGCCGATGATGTCCAGCAGGTGCGCACGGGTGATCTCGTAGATGGTCAGGTGCCGCAGCGACGGAAACACGTCCTTCTTGAAGACGCGCCCGATCTGCTCCAGGCTGGTCTGCCGTCCTTCCTCCAGCGAGAGACGGCGATGAGCCAACCATTGCTCGTAGACGGCCATGAAGGTGTGTTCGCCGGCCAGGACGATCGCGTGCCGCTTGCGCTTGCGTTCGCTGTGGGGATTGACGCCCTTGGCGAGCAGCGAGCGGGCTTCATCGCGAAGTGCGCGGGCGTCCTTCAGCGAGAGCGCTGGATACGTGCCGAAGGACATGCGGTCGCGCTTGCCGCCCCACGAGAAGCGGAAGTGCCACGCCTTTGCACCGGTGGCTGAAACAAAGAGCGAAAGGCCGTCTGCGTCGGCCAGGGTGTACGGCTTGCCGGTCGCCTTGGCCTGGCGAACCGTGAGGTCCGAAAGCATGATCCCAACTCCTTGAAAGCGAGTTGAGTGCCATGTTTCCCATTGGGCCCCGGCTCCCCCAGCAACAATGCGGAACTGGGAAGCTCCGCATTGCGATGTACCACCTAATGTACCGGTTTTGACCGGCTGTCAGTGGATTTCGCTGGACGTCACTGGATCGAAGATTCCGAAAAAATCGAACCGTGACAATGACTTGCAACACTCCATGGACGTCCTTGGAACACCATGGAAAGCTGAAGTGGAGCGGGCGATGGGAATCGAACCCACGGCTCTAGCTTGGGAAGCTAGGGTATTACCATTATACGACGCCCGCGAAGAGCGCCATTTTACGCGGGGTCGGGGGCGTTTGGCAATCGACGCGTTTTGTCGGTGGGTGCGATTCTGGGGTGAGAGCCTTGGGATCGATTCCCATCGCAGCCGCTTTTGGGGATTCCCTTTGGTCCGATTTCAGACGGTGTTGAGACTTCGTTGAGGTGCCGTTCCATTCAAGCGGTTATATCGATATCGTTCTGAACTTGAAAAAATCTCTTTGCCCGTGCAAGATAATTCACAAAAATATGAGACACGGGGTGAGCGGTGGCAATCTTCAATGTGAATACGTTGGCGCTTGAGGAGATCCAACATGTCATGGATTACCACAAATATTGGCTGTACGACGAAGATGGTGGGCGAGAAAAAAACCCCCATGCCGATCACGTCACAAAGCACTTCCTTAATCTTAAGAATCCGGCAGAGAAGAGCCACCAGAAGTCGATAGACTTCTTTTCGGAAAGGCTATTGATCCGGCCCCTGTGAACTTGTATCAAGCTGCATAGCGAACAGGGCCGTGCTCGAAATACTTGCGAATTCGTTCGGGCTGGCGTTGCACGC
>NZ_NJGW02000024.1:0-62047 GCF_002216225.1 Pandoraea sp. CB10b_02 | reverse complement strand
TCTGTGGATAACTACGTTGGTGAGTGCTTCGGCGGAACGCCAAGAATTCTAGTGGTGCCCAGGGCCGGAATCGAACCGGCACGCCTTGCGGCGGGGGATTTTGAGTCCCCTGCGTCTACCAATTTCACCACCTGGGCGGGTGTGCGTTCACCGGATGGTGTCGCAGCGTGGTTCGTGCGATGCCCCATGGGCCACCGGACGAAGGCGAGATTATGACCGAAATTCGCCGCGGCCACAAGCCCGCCCACGGCCTTCAGTGGACCTGTTGCTGGCCCTCCAGCACGCGCAGCAGCGACGACGTGTCGTCATGCCCCCAGCCGTTCTCCATCAGCGCCGTCAACTGTCCCTTCACCAGCGACAGCGCCGGCAGCGACAGGCCGGCCTCGGCGACCGCGTCGAGGATCATCGAGAAGTCCTTGTCGTGCAGCCGCGCTTCGATGCCTGCGGAGAAGTCGCGATGCGCCATCTTCGGACCCATCATGTCGAGCATGCGGCTGCCCGCGAGTCCCTGCGAGATCGCCTCGATGACCTTGTCCTGGTCCACGCCGCTGCGCGCCGCGAACAGCATTGCCTCCGCAATGCCCTGGATGTTGATTACCTGCACGATCTGGTTGCACGCCTTCGCCACCTGACCAGCGCCGACCTCGCCGACGTGCGTGATGGTCGTGCCCAGCACCGAGAGCAGCGGCTTGACCTTCTCGAAGTCCTCGCGCGAGGCGCCGACCATGATCGACAGCGACGCCTGCGCCGCGCGCGTGGGGCCGCCAGACACCGGCGCGTCCACGAATCGAATGCCCCGGCGCGCCAGGCGCTCTGCTATGCGCCGCGTCGCCTCCGCCGAGATCGTGCTGTGATCCATGCAGATGGCGCCGGGCCGGGCGCCCTGCGCCACCCCGTTCTCGCCGAGGAGCACCGCCTCGACGTCCTGGGTCGTGGTGACGTTGGTAATGACGAAATCGGCCTGCGCCGCCGCGAGGGCCGGCGTCTCGAAAAACGTCGCGCCCTTTTCGACGAACGGCGCGGCCGACTCGGGGCGGCGGGCGTACAGATGCAGCCGATGGCCCGCCGCCATCAGATGACGAACCATCTGGCCGCCCATGGCGCCCAGCCCGACGAATGCAATGGTGGATGTCGTCATGCCGCTATCAATCCGAGACGTACACGAACTTCCCGTTCTTGATCTGACCCATCACGCCCGCGCGCTGGTCCAACCCTACGTGATCCTGCGGGCTCAGGTTCATGATGCCGTTGGGAATCGCGAGATTGCGTGTCGATTCGAGCGCGTCGCGCAGCGCCGAGCGAAACGCCGGCGTGCCGGGGGCGGCCGTCTTCGCCGCGCGCGGCACGGCGTCGTTGAGCAGGTCCCACACGCCATAGGCGTCCGCCGCGAACTGGGTCACGGTGTCCGCGCCATATTTCGCCTCGTACTTTTTGGTAAAGGCCAGCGCGGCCGTGCGCGCCGGATGGCCCGCCGGCAGCGTCTTGGCAACGACGCCCGGCTGGGTCGGGAACAGCGTGCCCTCGACGTCCTTGCCGCCCACGCGAACGAAGTCATACGTGGCGATACCGTGCGTCTGGTAGATCTTGCCGCCGTAGCCTCGCTCCTGCAGCGTGCGCTGCGGCAACGCGGCAGGAGTGCCCGAGCCCGCGACGAGGATCGCATCGGGCTTGGCCGCCATCAGCTTGAGCACCTGGCCAGTGACGCTCGTGTCCGTCCGGTTGAAACGCTCCTGCGCCACGATCTTGAGCTTGCGCAACTCGGCGAACTTCGAGAATTCCTTCCACCAGCTCTCGCCGTAGGCGTCGGCAAAGCCGATGAAGCCCACGGTCTTGACGCCGTGATTGGCCATGTAACGGGTCATCACGTCGGCCATGGCCGAATCGTTGGCGGCCATCTTGAACGCCCAGCGCCGCTTGGCGTCCTGCGGCTCCACGGCGACGGCCGAGCCGATCAGCGTGATCATGGGCGTTTCGGCCTCGGAGATCGGATCGAGCATGGCCAGCGCGCTCGGCGTGATGTTCGGCCCGACGATCACGTCGACCTTGTTCTCGCTGATGAGCTTGCGCGCGTTCTTCACGGCCGTGCCCGGATCGGAGCCGTCGTCCAGGAACACGTAATGCGCTTTCTGGCCGCCGATCTGATCCGGCCAGAGCTGCATGGCGTTCTTGCTGGCAATGCCGATGGCGGCCGCGGGGCCGGTCGACGACAGGTCGATGCCGACGGTGATGTCGGCACGGGCCGCCGTCGTCACGCCGGCGAGGGTCATGGCAAGCACCACGCCCGAGAGGCGGATGCCGCGAAGAGCTGAGCGCATGGGGTCTCCTTGTAGACGAATCGCATAAGCATACCGCACCGCTTGCGTTCCTCCAGCCAGGAAAAATAGTTGGTCCGCGGATGTCGGTCGCCCGGTGCGGGCGACCTCCGGCATCCGGTCGCCCACATCAGCGCGGCATGGAACTCAATATTCGGAAAATTGTTTTTGACGAAACCTTGCTGTCTGATTTAGTGTTTTGTTGTGAATTTTTGTTTTTTTATTGTGAGTGGGTAATTAAATCGTAATTTAAATTACGATGATTTTTTCTGTTGCATGAATTCCCATGTCTGAACCGGGCAGTCGGGCAGTCGGGCAGTCGGGCAGTCGGGCAATAGGCGCGCCGCTTCTGCACGCGGTGAACGGCGGGGCGTGTCGTGGCGCGCGCATATGCGCCGTGGCGAGGGGCGTGCGGCAGCGACGAAATGCGCCATGTGGCGCCCTCTAGTGCATGCGTAATGCCGAGCAACGCCGTGCAATGCGACGTAATGGTCTGCGCCAGCCACAGATGGCCGGTGTTCGAGGGCCAGGCGACTTGATGAGGATTCGGTGATCGTTGTTTTATCGAAATTGATTGTGTTTATTGTTTTTCGATGAGGTGATTTGATTTATTCGAGGGTGATTATTTAAATCGTCATGAAGTACTCGCTTCCGGAGGGCGAATAACTCATGCGGAATCTGTTGCGGATTTGCCTGCGCCGCGCAGCCGTGGGCTGGAGCCTGATACTGCTCGCGCCGATCGGCTTATGGCCCGCCTGTGCGGCGTATGCCGAGACGATGGCCACCGTCGCGCCGCCGTCGGCGGAGCCGACTCCGACTGTCCCGGCCGCTGCCGCCGATGCGTCATCGAAGTCCCGCAAGGTGTCCTGGCACTCGCCGGAGGATGGCAAATTCGACGCGAGCGACTTTTTGCTGAACCATCGCGGCGCGCTGCCGGTGCCCATGATCATCACCGAGCCCGCCGTTGGCTACGGGGGCGGTGTCGCATTGATGTTCTTCTCCGAGTCGATGGCCGACGCCGCGCAAAACGCCAGGGAGACCGGTGTGATGTCGCCGCCGAACATTACCGCCGTCGGCGGGATGTACACGGAAAACGGCACGTGGGGCGCAGGCCTCATGCACTTTCACACCTGGGGCGGTGACTCGATTCGCTATCTGGGCGGCCTTGCCAAGGTCAACATGAAGACAGACTACTATGGGCTGCTCAATTCACCGCGCTCGTACCAGCTCAATGGCTGGCTGCTGGTCCAGCAGGTGCTGTTCCGGCTGGGGCACTCGCATTGGTTCGTGGGGCCGCGCTATACCTATTTCGACTCGAACACGCATTTCACCGGCCAGGTGGCCCAGGAAGTCGGGGTGCCGGATGCCCAACGGCGCATCGGCAAGGTCGGCGTCGTGATCGATTACGACACGCGCGACAACATGTTCTTCCCGAACCGCGGCAGCTATATGGAGCTGGAGATTCAGGCGGCGCGTCCATGGGCCGGCAGTTCGCAGTCGTTCGAGACGTATAACGGACGAGGCTACACGTGGTTGCCGCTCGGTCGCGCCTGGGTGCTCGGCCTGCGAGTCGACGGACGCTTCTCTGCCGGCGACACTCCTTTCTACGCGCAGCCTTACGTGAAACTGCGCGGCGTCCAGCAAGGCCGGTATCAGGACCGCAACGCGGCCATGCTCGAAGCCGAACTGCGATGGAACGTCGTACCGCGTTGGTATGTGCTCGGCTTCACGGGGGCGGGGCGAGCGTGGGGCAAGTGGAAGACGTTCTCCGACGCCGACAACGTGATCAGCGTGGGGGCCGGCTTCCGCTATCTGATTGCGTCCAAGCTCGGGCTTGCCGTTGGCATCGACGTGGCGCACAGCAAAGGCGAGAACGCGTTCTATATCCAGGTCGGCAGCGCCTGGCATTGAGGCGCGTGACTGTCATCCACCGGACGAGACGATAGGACGAATGCATGCGAATGGGGCCAAATGCGCGTTTCCGCAAGGGTGTGGCGCTCGCGGCGGTGTGCCTGTGTGGCGCGGCGACCGATGCCGCCGCCTGGAGCGCGGGGGCGACGGGGGCGACGATGGTCTCGCCCACCGCGTCGGAGAGCGCCGACGGCGATGTCGCGGCGCGGCGCGGGTGGTATCGCGGCGTCATCGGCCCGACGGCAACCCCGGACACAGGCGCGGCGCCGACCCCAGCCGCCCCGGGCGACGACGCGACGGCGAACGCCTCCGCATCGGCGGGCGGCACGGCGACCACCGCTGCGCCGGCGCCCAGGCATTGGGACCGGGCGCTGCCGTTTTTCGCGCAACGCGTCATCGACCGGGGATACGATCTGCCCAATCCCTATGACATCGGCTATTCCTATTTCAACGGCACGCAGCGCTACCAGCTCAGTCACCTGATGGTCGGTGCGAACGGCAACCCACTGCGCTCGGCGGACTTCGTGCAGTTCGATCAGTCGCGCATTCGGAGCGAGTCGAACCAGTTTCAGCTCGGCGCGTGGCTGTTCCCGTTCATGAACGTGTACGCGATCGTGGGCAATGTGCGCGGTGGCGGCGACATCAACATCAGTTTCTCCTCGCTCACGGCGCTCGAGCAGTTCTTCGGCCTGAACGTCGGTTGTGCCGGCAGACGGCCACGGCCCGACTGCGCCAACCCGATCAAGCTTCCCACGCAGCGCGCCAACTATAGCGGGCACACATATGGCGCCGGGTTCACGCTCGTGGGTACGTATGGCGACGTGTTCTTCTCGTTGCCGGTGACGTATACGGTGTCGGACATCTCGATGTCCGAGTCGTTGATTCAGTCATGGAACATCTCGCCGCGCGTGGGCTGGAATCTCCGCCTGGGCGCCTACGGGATCCTGACGCCGTATGTCGGCGCGACGTGGTTCCGCACCCGGGCCACGATCACCGGCCACTTCGATATCCCGATCGAGGCGGCGCCCGGGCAGACGCAGCGGCTGGACTACCGGATCGACGAGTCCGTGACGGGCAGTTGGAGCGGTGTGGCCGGAGTGAGCTGGGCGGCGAGCAAACGTTTCGGGCTGCTTGCGGAGTTCGGTTACGGCTATCACCGCAACGACGTCATCCTCACGGCGTTTCTGAGGTTCTGATGCGCGCGCCGCGGATTGCCATGGCGGGGCGGGATATGCGGCTCGGCGGCACGGCAGCCGTGCTGCTCGCCGTCAGCGCATGCGCCTGGGCGCCGCCGGCGTGGGCCCTCGACGCCGGCGCCCAGACGTCCGTTGCCGCACCCGCGGCCGGCTCGGCGACGACCGTGCCGGCCGACACATCGGCGACGGAGGCTTCGCCTGCCACGCGGCAAGGCTGGATCGATCGCCTGCTCGCGAAGCTCGGCGCGGCCGACAAGGTCGACGTGAGCCACGGGATGGACTGGGGCGTCATGCCGGGCCCGTTCTACAACCCCGAGATGGGGTTCGGCATTGGCGCGGCCGCCGTTGGCCTGTACAAGACGCGAGATGCCTTGCCTACCACGCAGCTCTCGACCATGACGATCCACGGCTTCGGCACCACGACCGGCGCGTTCGGTATCGGCGTGGACAACACGACGTTTTTCACCGACGACCGGTTTCGCTTCGTCTTCGCGGGTGCGCTGGTCAATATGCCGACGCAGTACTGGGGAATCGGCTACACGCGTGCAAGCAACGACGACAATCGCGAGAAGTACACCAAGCGCAGCGCCTTCGTGCGGCCGACCTTCCTCTGGCGACTCTGGCCCAGCGCCTACGGCGGCTTCGGCGTCGACGCGCACTTCGATTCGGCGGTGAACCGGGACAAGGGTGACGCCAGCGCGTTCGTTACGGACCCCATCGGTCCGTATGTGCGCAGCATCGGCGTGAGCGCCAACTTTTCCTACGACACCCGCGACTTCATTCCGAACCCGTACCGCGGCCAGGCGTTGGTCCTCACCGGCACTTTCTACCGGCGCGCCTTCGGCAGCAGCACGGCGTTCGAGTCGCTGGAATGGTCCTACGATCACTACACGCGGTTTCGCGAGCGCGATGTGCTGGCGGTGGACGTCTACGGGAAGTTCAGTTGGGGCGACGTGCCGTGGAGCATGATGCCGACGTTTGGCGATGGCAAGCACATGCGCGGCTATTTTCTCGGCCAGTACCGGGACAGGAACATGCTCACGGCGCAGGTGGAATACCGACTGCATCTCACGGGACGCCACGGGATGGTCGTGTGGCTGGGGGCGGGGGCGATCGCCGATCGCCCCGGTAACCTGGCCTCGGCGCACTGGTTGCCCAACGGCGGCGTGGGCTATCGCTTCGAATTCAAGCCACGAGTAAACGTGCGATTCGATGTCGGTTTCGGTCGCCAGACGCGCGGCGTCTACTTCCAGATCAACGAGGCGTTCTAGCGCGCTGATCCATCACGCCGAAAGCGGGGAGGGTGCCGCCCGGTTCGTTGTCGCCGGCACAGCGGCCGCGGGTGGACCGCCTCCGCCTCGCACTCAAAGCTCGTAGTTCTCGTGCTCGCCGCGCAGCGCCTGCTCGACGAGCTTGCGGGTGAGGATCGGCGAGAGCAGCTCCACCATGGTGAAGACGTAGCCGCGCAGGTATGCGCCCTGCTTGAGCGCGACGCGCGTTACGTTCGTGCCGAAAAGGTGCCCGACCTGGATGGCGCGCAGATTGCGGTCACGCTCCGGATCGAACGCCACCCCCGCGAGAATCCCCACGCCCAGACCCAGTTCCACGTAGGTCTTGATGACGTCGGCATCGATCGCCTCGAGCACGATATCCGGCGGTACGTGGCGCAGGGCGAACGCCTGATCGATCTTGGCGCGTCCGGCGAACTGCGGGTCGTAGGTGATCAGCGGATACTTGGCGAGATCTTCGATGCCGACCGACGATAGTTGCAGCAGCGGATGGTCCGGCGGCACCACGGCCACATGCTGCCACTGATAGCACGGCAGCGAGACCAGATCCTTGTAACCGGCGATGGCTTCGGTGGCGATGGCCAGGTCCGCCTGGTCATGCAGCACCATTTCTGCGATCTGCGTGGGGCTACCCTGGAGAATCGACAGCCGCACCTTGGGGAAGCGCTTCTTGAATTCGGCCACCGCGTGCGGCAGCGAGTAGCGCGCCTGCGTGTGCGTGGTCGCGATGGTGAGGCTGCCCTGGTCCTGGGCGGCATAGTCCTTGCCGATGCGCTTGAGGCTTTCCACCTCTAGAAGGATGCGCTCGATCGATTCGAAGATGATGCGCCCGGGCTCCGTCAGGTTACGGATGCGCTTGCCATGCCGGGCAAAGATGTCCACCCCGAGTTCTTCCTCGAGTTCGATGATTGCCTTGGAGACCCCCGGCTGAGAGGTAAAGAGCGCCTTGGCGGCCTCCGTCAGATTGAAATTCTGGCGGACGGCCTCGCGCACGAAACGGAACTGGTGCAGGTTCATTTGTATAACTTTAGAAAATATACAAACAATTTTTAATTCGTTTGAAGTATATAGCCTTTTCATTACAGTGGGTGCCACTGTTTCGATAACGTTATTCCCGCCAGGCATTAAGCATTCGACAGGCATTCGACACATTCGGCAGGCACCTGGCCTGCACCCAACCCGCACCCAACAGGAACGTCATTCATGTCGCTGTGGCTCGAACCCATTTCCGGATTTGGCGTCGGCCTGCTGGTCGGGCTGACCGGTGTGGGCGGCGGCTCGCTGATGACGCCCCTGCTCACGTTGCTGCTCGGCTATGCCGCGCCGGTCGCGGTCGGCACCGATCTGGCGTTCGCGGCCATCACGAAGAGCTTCGGCACCGTGGCGCACCGCGCGCACGGCCACGTGAAGTGGCACATCGTGCGCCGCCTGATCCTCGGCGCGCTGCCCGCGGCGCTCGTCACGATCCTTGGCCTCAAGCGCCTGGGCGAGATCGACGACGGGGCCTTGCACGTCATCAAACTGACGATCGCCGCATCGGTGTTGCTCACGGTGCTCTCGCTGCTTTTTCGCGCGAAGCTGCTCGCCACGCTGCGCGCCCACCCGAACTGGCAATTGACGGGATCCGCGCAGGCGGGCGCGACGGTGCTCGTCGGCGCCGTGCTCGGCGTGCTGGTCACGATTTCCTCGATCGGCGCAGGCGCCGTTGGCGCGACGCTGATCCTGATGCTGTACCCGCAACTGGAGCCGGCCGAAGTCGCCGGCACCGATATCGCCTACGCGGTGCCGCTCACGGCCATTGCCGCGTTGGGCCATATCTGGCTCGAGACGGTGCATTGGGCACTGCTCGGCAGTCTGCTGATCGGCTCGCTGCCCGGCATCTGGCTGGGCGCGAAGCTCGCCCGTCACTTGCCCGAGCGCATCGTGCGCGGGGCGCTGGCGGCGACGCTCACGCTCGCCGCGGTGAAGCTGGTCGGCTGACACCCCACGGAACACAAGGAGTTCGCGAGATGCGAAACGAAACCCGTCCCGAGGCCGCGATTCAGGCCGACAAGACCACGGTGCCGCCAAGCGCTGCCGATGCCGAGCATCAGGACATGGCGCTGCTCGACGAAATGGAGGCCGTGCTGGCCGAGCGCCTCACGCGCATCGCGCGCTCGCATCGCAACGTGAAGTTCGCGAGCAGCCTGGCTGCCGAGGACATGCTCATCACGCACGTGATTCTGCGCGAGCGGCTGCCGATCGCCATCTTCACGCTGAACACCGGGCGGCTGCATGCCGAGACGCTGGGCATGATCGATCGCATCAAGTCTCGCTACGGTTATGACGTCGTGCAGTACGCGCCGCAGGCCGAAGCCGTCGACGCATACGTCGCCGAGCATGGCGCGAACGCGTTTTACGAAAGCGTGGACCTGCGCAAGGCGTGCTGCCAGATCCGCAAGGTCGAGCCGCTCGGCCGCGCCCTTGCCGACGCCGATGCATGGCTCACCGGCCAGCGCCGGGAGCAGTCGGTCACGCGCGGCGAACTGGCCTTCGCCGAGCACGACGACGCGCGCGGCATCGCCAAGTACAACCCGCTGTTCGACTGGACCGAAGCGCAGGTGTGGGCGTATCTGACGGCGCGCGACGTGCCCGTCAATCCGCTGCACGCGCGAGGCTACCCGAGTATCGGCTGCGAGCCGTGTACGCGTGCCATCCGCCCGGGCGAAGACAGCCGCGCCGGACGCTGGTGGTGGGAGTCGCGCGACAGCAAGGAGTGTGGGCTGCACGCGAGCAATCTGAGCAAGATCCCGGTCTCGGTGCAATCGGGCTGAGCGCCTGCGGGCGCGACGCCGGCGAGCGAGGCGAGCGAGGGGAAAGAGGGCCGCCACGGCAGAACGAATGAGGATGCGAGGCCGCGCATGGCGGACATCGCGGCAAACCGAATCTACGGAATCACGGAATCATAAAGGAAGGAACACTATGGGTGCGATGCACGAAGTCGCGCAGGCCAACGGCGCGCGCATGGACCATCTGGACTGGCTCGAAGCCGAATCGATGTACATCCTGCGCGAAGTCGTGGCCGAGTGCCGCAAGCCGGCGCTGCTATTCTCGGGCGGCAAGGATTCGGTCGTGGTGCTGCATCTGGCGCTCAAGGCATTCGGCCTGGGCCCGAATCGCAAGACCGTCCTGCCGTTCCCGCTCGTTCATATCGACACCGGGCACAACTATCCGGAAGTGATCGAATTCCGCGACCGTCACGCCAAGGCGCTCGGCGCTGAACTGGTCGTCGGCCATGTGGAAGATTCGATCCGCCGCGGCACGGTGCGTCTGCGTCGTGAGAACGATTCGCGCAACGCCGCGCAGGCCGTGACGCTGCTCGAGACGATCGCCGAACACGGTTTCGACGCGATGATCGGCGGCGCGCGCCGCGACGAGGAAAAGGCGCGCGCGAAGGAGCGCATCTTCTCGTTTCGCGACGAATTCGGCCAGTGGGACCCGAAGGCGCAGCGCCCCGAACTGTGGCATCTGTTCAACGCGCGTCTGCACAGCGGCGAACACCTGCGCGTGTTCCCGATCTCGAACTGGACCGAACTGGACGTGTGGCAGTACATTGCCCGCGAGAAGCTCGATCTGCCCTCGATTTATTACGCGCATGAGCGTGAGATCGTGCGCCGCAACGGCCTGCTGGTGCCGGTCACGCCGCTCACGCCGAAGCAGGACGGCGAGTCGAGCGAGTACGCTTCGGTGCGTTTTCGCACGGTCGGCGACATCAGTTGCACGTGCCCGGTGGCGAGCGTCGCGGCCAGCCCGGTGGAGATCATCGCCGAGACGGCCGTGACCGACATTACCGAGCGCGGCGCCACGCGCATGGACGATCAGGCGTCCGAGGCGGCGATGGAGCAGCGCAAGAAGCAGGGGTATTTCTGAAGCTGCGACGCGTCGCCATCAGCCCCAACGTTCAGAGACACCGGCCCGACGGGCGCGCCGCAACACCGCGCCGGGGGCCTTGCAATCGAGTTGAATAGACCATGAGCCTCACCCCGCATCAGGAAGACCTCGGCGTGCTGCGTTTCATCACGGCGGGCAGCGTCGACGACGGCAAGAGCACGCTGATCGGCCGTCTGCTTTACGACAGCAAGTCGGTGCTCACCGACCAGCTCTCCGCGCTCGCCCGCGCCAAGCACAAGCGCACCGCCGGCGAGGACATCGACTTCGCCTTGCTCACCGACGGCCTCGAAGCCGAGCGCGAGCAGGGCATCACGATCGACGTCGCCTATCGCTATTTCACGACGGCGCGCCGCAAGTTCATCATTGCCGACACGCCGGGCCACGAACAGTACACGCGCAACATGGTCACGGGCGCCTCGACGGCGCACGCGGCGATCATTCTCGTCGACGCCACGCGCGTGAGCGAAGTGAACGGCCGCACCGAATTGCTCGCTCAAACCAAGCGCCATAGCGCGATCGTCAAGCTGCTGGGCCTGCAGCACGTGATCGTCGCCATCAACAAGATGGACCTGGTCGATTACAGCGAGACGACGTTCAACGCCATTCGCGCTGCCTACCTGGAGCTCGCCCATCGCCTGGGTCTGGAAGGCGTGCGCTTCGTGCCGGTCTCGGCGCTCAAGGGCGACAACATCGTGTACGCGAGCGAGCGCATGCCCTGGTATCAGGACGAGCCGCTGCTCGACGTGCTCGAATCGCTGCCCGTCGCGCAGTCCGGCGGCGAGCTGCGTTTCCCGGTGCAACTGGTCGCGCGCCAGGACGGCTCGCATGCCGACGATTTTCGCGGCTACATGGGCCGTGTCGAATCCGGTACGGTGCGCGTGGGGCAGGCGCTGCGCGTGCTGCCGGCCGGGCGCACCGCGACCGTGGCCGAGATCGTCGGGCCGCGCGGTTTGCTCGACGAGGCGTTCGCCGGGCAGTGCGTGACGATTCGACTGGCCGAAGACGTCGACGTCTCGCGCGGCGACACGTTCGTGGCGGCCGAGTCGACGCTGGCGCCGTCGCGCAAGGTGGCCGCCGACGTCTGCTGGTTCGACGAGGAGGCTCTCGCCCCGCAGCGCAAGTACCTGCTCAAGCAGGCGACCAGCACGGTGTACGTCAAGATCGGCAGCGTCGATACGGTGCTCGACGTGAGCACACTCTCGCACGGCACGGACAAGGCCACGCTCACGATGAACGACATCGGCCGCGTGCAGCTGAGCCTGCAAAAGCCGCTTGCCGCCGATACTTACGACGCGAATCCGGCCACGGGCGCGTTCGTGCTCATCGACGAAGCGACGCACCATACCGTGGCGGCGGGCATGATCCGTTCGCTCGCCGCGTAAGCCGCCGCAGGCGTTATCCGTTGGCGCGCATGCCTCGGCATTCCCGCGCATTCTCGCTACTTCGGATGCTCGGATGCACGGCCCCCGCGAAGGGGCCGGCCTCCGGCTCCACCAAAACGGTCGCATCATGACGACGACGCACTCACAATCCGCTCCGGCACCCGGCAAGGTGTACCTCGTTGGCGCCGGCCCCGGTGCGGCCGACCTGATCACGGTGCGCGGCGCGCGCCTGTTGGCCGAGGCCGACGTCGTGCTGCACGACGCGCTCGTCGAGCCCGAGATGCTGGCCCTGTGCCCACAGGCGAAGCTCGTCGCCGTGGGCAAGCGTTGCGGCAAGCACTCGAGCGCGCAGCACTTCATCAACAAGCAGCTCATCGATCACGCGCGCACGCACCGGCGGGTGGTGCGCCTGAAGGGCGGGGACCCGATGCTGTTCGGCCGAGCCGACGAGGAACTGCGCGCACTCGAAGGCGCGGGCATCGAAGTCGAGGTCGTCCCGGGCATTACGGCGGCGCTGGCCGGTGCGGCGGCGCTCGGGCGCTCGCTGACGTTGCGCGGCGTGGCACGCAGTGTGGCGTTCGCCACGCAAAGCCGTGCGCCCGAGTCGGCCGAGATCGCGGCACAGGCGTCGGCGGATTCGCTGGTCTACTACATGGGGCGCGATGCGGCACAGCGCATTGCGGGCGAGCTGATCGACGCGGGCAAGCCGGCGGGCACGCCCGTTGCGATCGTGGAAGCGGCGACGACGCCGCGCGAGCGCCGCGCACTGCTTTCGCTGCAGGCGTTGCGCGACGGCGCCGCCTCGTCCTGGTTCGATGCCGCCCAGCCCAGCGTGCTGCTCATCGGCGACGTGTTTGCGGGCGCGAACGCGCAGCGCATCTCGCGGTGCACGGCGCAGGTCGCGCGCGAGGCCGCGTGAGGTCGCGTGAGGTCGCCTGAGGTCGCGTGAGGTCGCTTGAGGCGTCCCGGCAGGGCGGTCAGGCAAGGTCGCCGGAAGAGACTGAAAGAGGCTGAAAGAGGCTGAAAGAGGCTGAAAGAGGCCAGGAAATCAGGCGCGGTCGAGTTCGCTGGCGCAGAAGGCGACGATGGCCTGCAGCACGGTATCGTCCTCCCCAACGGGGACGCTCACGCGCACCGTCAACCCCGCATGCGCCTGACGGCAGGCCTCGACGAGCACGGGCAGGTCGCGCCGCACATGCCCGCCCTGGCCCAGGAACACCGGCACCACGGTGACCGTGCGACAACCCTGCGCCGCGAGTTCGGCGACGGCGTCGCCGAGACTGGGCGTCATCAATTCCAGAAAAGCGAGACGGACGACGGCGTCCGGGCGTTGCGCACCGAGTTTCTCGCGCAGCCGCTCGAACGGCTCGGCCCAGCGCGGATCGCGCGAGCCGTGAGCGAAAAGGACGATGCCGGCCGGGCCACTCATGGGTGTGCGCTCAGTGTTTGTCGACCCAGCGCAGCGCGGCGACGGCGAGCACCAGATAGAGCAGTGAGGGCAGCGCGGCGGTGAACCACGCGGGCCAGGTATTGAGCAGCCCCAGATGCGAGAACAGATTGTTGAGCAACTGGAAGCTCATACCGAGCATGATGCCGCCGAACACCTTCAGGCCGATGGCCCCCGCGCGCGCATGCAGATACGCGAACGGCAGCGCGAGCGCCATCATCACGAACACGGCGAACGGGTACAACAGCTTTTGCCACAGCGCGAGGCTGTAACGGTCGGTGTTCTGCTGGTTTTCCTTCAAGTGACCGATGTATTGGTACAGGCTGCCGATGGCCATGTTGTCCGGCGAAACCATCAGCACGGACAGGATCTGCGGCGTGAGCTCCGAGCGCATCTGCACGGTGCCGATGTGCACCTGCTTGCTCTGCACCAGCGCGCGCAGCGGATCGGTGCTCGAGGCGGCGTCGTCCGCGGCGGTAAACACCGTCTCCGAGACATCGGTGAGCTTCCAGTAGTTGGGCGACTGGAACTGGCCCTTCTTGGCGAGGCGCACGCTGTCGAGCCGCAATGCGGCGTCGAATTCGTAGATGCGCACGTCCGCGATGGTGTTGTCCGGGTTGAGCGTGCCCACGTTGATGAAGCGGGTGACGCGCGTGCCGTTCTGATCGACCGTGTCCTTGACCCAGACGCCCGAGCGGAATCCGGCCGAGACCGAACTGCCCAGCGCCTCGAGACGAATTTTCTGGGCGAGCTGCTCGGCGTTTGGCGCTACGTATTCGCCGATCAGGAACGTGATCAGCACGATCGGAAAACCGATCTTGAGCAGCGAGCGCAGCGCCTGTCCGGTCGACAGCCCCGAGACGCGGAAGATCGTGAACTCCGAATTGCCGGCCAGTTGCGCGCAGACGTAGATGGCGGCGATCAGCGAGGCGACCGGAATGATTTCATACATGCGCTGCGGCGCGAACAGCATCACATACGCCAGCGCGTGCTGGAAGCGATAGCCCCCGCGGCCCACGTCGCCGAGCTCGCTCACCAGATCGAAGAAGACGAACAGGCCCACGAACGCGAGCAGCACGAACAGGAACGCCAGATAGATCTGGCGCGCGAAGTATTTCTCGTAGACGCGCATCAGCGAACGCCTCCCGAGGCGCGAGCCGCCGTATTCGTCGAATTGCGGCGTCGGCCGAACAGACCACGGAAGCGCACCCGGCGCACGTAGAGCAGCACGATGATGCACAGCGCCAGCGCATGCAGCAGCCACACGCCGATGGCCAGCGGCAGGCGCTCCTGCGCCACGTAGGCCTGCGAGAGACTGAGCAGGTTCGTGTAGGCGAGGTAGATGAGCACGGCCATGACGAGGTTGATCGTGCGGCCATGGCGCGGGTTCTGATAGGCGAGCGGCACGGCGAGCAGCACGAGCGAGAGCGCGAGCAGCGGCAGGCCGACGCGCCAGACGATTTCACCGCGGAAGATCGGATTCTGGATCTCGTGCAGCAGCCGCATGGTCGGCACGCCCTTGGTCGGCGTGTTGTCGACCTCGGCGGTGGCCGGGTTGTCGATCTTCACGCCGTAGCGTTCGAACTCCATCACGCGATAGTCGGGCTGGCCCGGTACGCCGTCGTAGCGGCGGCCCTTCTCCAGCACGATGTAGCGGTTGCCGTCCTTGGCCGTCTCGATGTGGCCGTCCTTGGACACGACCACGTTGACCTTGCCGTTTTCCGTGCCGGAGACGAACACGTTGTGGACCCTGGTTGCGTCGGAGGACACCGTCTCCACGAAGAACACCCGATGGCTCGACGCGCTCTCGCGGAACTGTCCCGGCGAGATCATGGAGACGTCGTCGCGCTGCGCGAAGCGGGTCTCGAGCGCGGAGATCTGCTGGTTGGCCCACGGCCAGGCGACGAGCGCGCAGAACGTGATGACGGCGAGATATGGCGCGGCGAAGCGCAGCACCGGCCTGATGAAGTCGGTAATGGACAGGCCCGAGGCGAACCACACGATCATCTCGGAGTCGCGGTACCAGCGGGTGAGGACGAACAGGATCGAGACGAACAGCGTGACGATCAGGATCACGGCGAGGTAGCCGATCACGGCAAGGCCGATGAGTACGAGCACATCGCGCGGATCGGCTTTCCCCGACGCGGCGAAGCCCAGGATGCGGATCATCATGGTCGTGAGCATGACGGTGATCAGCACCATGAAGACGGCCCCGGCGGTGTAGTTCAGCTCGCGCTGCAGGGAACGCTGAAAAATCATGTGATGGCGATTGGGGAGCTCTCGCGGTTGGGCGAGCGCAGAAAAAAAGCGGATAATTGCGGCTCGAACGAATTTTACCCGAGGAAAGCGCGATGGACTTTAGCACAAAAGCCTTCGATTCGACCAAGGCGGGCCAGGCCGGTCTTGCCAACGCAAAGACCGAGTGTCTGGTGGTCGGCGTGTTCGAGCAGCAGCCGCTCGCGGGCCTTGCCAAGGCGCTCGACGCGGCAAGCAAGGGCCTGCTCGCACGCATGGTCAAGCGCGGCGAACTCGACGGCAAGCTCGGCAGCACGCTCATGCTGCACGAGGTCGCCGGCTGGAGCCCGGCACGTGTGCTGTTCGTCGGTCTGGGCCGCGAGGACCAGCTCTCGCAGAAGGGGTTCAACGAAGCCACGCGCGCCGCGGTGCGCGCCGTGCTCGCCTCGCGCGCCGCGGACGTGCTGTGGACGCTGCCGCAAGCGAAGGTCGCCCAGCAGGATACCGCCTGGGCCGTGCGCGCTTCGGTGCTGGCCCTGCGCGAGGCCACCTATCGCTTCACGCAGATGAAGAGCAAGGTCGAGCCGGCCAACACCGCGCTGCGCAAGGTTGTCTTCGCGGTGGCGCCCGAGGCGCTCAAGGCCGCGCGCCAGGCCGCCAGGTACGGAGAAGCGATCGCCAACGGCATGGCGCTCACCAAGGATCTGGGCAACCTGCCCGGCAACGTGTGCACGCCGACCTATCTGGCCGACACCGCCCGCAAGCTCGCCCGCGAGTTCAAGCTCAAGGCCGAGATTCTCGGACCGAAGCAGATCGAAGCGCTCAAGATGGGGGCGTTCCTGTCGGTCGCCCGCGGTTCGGTTCAGCCGCCGCAGTTCATCGTGCTCAGGTACGAAGGCGGCGCGGCCAAGCAGGCGCCGATCGTGCTGGTCGGCAAGGGCGTGACGTTCGACTCGGGCGGCATCTCGCTCAAGCCGGGCGAGGGCATGGACGAGATGAAGTACGACATGTGTGGCGCCGGGTCCGTGCTCGGCACGATCCGTGCGGTCGCCGAGATGGGCCTCAAGCTCAACGTCATTGCCATCGTGCCCGCCACGGAGAACATGCCGAGCGGTCAGGCGACCAAGCCGGGCGACGTGGTGACGAGCATGTCGGGGCAGACCATCGAAGTGCTCAATACCGACGCTGAAGGCCGCCTGATCCTGTGCGATGCGCTCACCTACGCCGAGCGCTTCAAGCCGGCCGCCGTGATCGATGTCGCCACGCTGACCGGTGCCTGCATCATCGCGCTGGGCCATGTGAACTCGGGCTTGTTCTCCAGGAGCGACGCGCTTGCCGACGAGCTGCTCGCCGCCGGCCGCACGACGGGCGACACCGCCTGGCGCCTGCCGGTCGAGGACGAGTATCAGGAACAGCTCAAGTCGAACTTCGCCGACGTGGCGAACATCGGCGGGCGCCCGGCCGGCAGCGTGACCGCGGCCTGCTTCCTGGCGCGCTTTACCGAGAAGTACGAGTGGGCGCACCTGGATATCGCCGGCACCGCGTGGAAGAGCGGTGCGGCCAAGGGTGCGACGGGCCGGCCGGTGCCGTTGCTCACGCAGTTCCTCATCGATCGCGAAGCCCGGTGACACGCGTCGATTTCCACACTCACGTCGCGGACCGGCTCCAGTATGCGTGCCGGTTCGCGCGCAAGGTCTACGGCACCGGGCAGACGCTCGTCGTCGTGGGCGAGCCCGATATTCTGCGGGCGTTCGACCAGACGTTGTGGACGTTCTCGCCGCTGGAATTCGTGCCGCACTGCTTCGCCCGCGATCCGCTCGCGCCCCGCACGCCGGTGGTGCTGGCCGCGCCCGACGAAGAGGCGCAGCACCACCAGGTCCTGCTCAATCTGGCGGCGAGCGTGCCCACGCACTTCGCGCGCTTCGAGCGCGTGGTCGAGATCATCGGCGACGCCCCCGAGGAACTGTCCGGCGCGCGTGAGCGCTACCGGTTCTACCGCGATCGCGGCTACACCCTGAACAATTACGACCAGAGAGGCTGATCGTGACCCACGAGCCCGAGCGCGCCGACCCCGGTATTCCCACGCTGACCGAAGTGCTCGCGCCGGGCGCCGCCGCGCCCGCACCGGCTGCCACGCGGGCGGCCGAACGGGCGGCCGAGCGCGGCGTGCCGGCCGACGTCGCGGTCTTTGCCGAGCGCGTGAGCACACGGCTCACGCGGCAACTGGCCGACGAGATCACCACGATGGTCGAGCGCCGCTGCCACGATGCGCTGATCGACCAGACGTCCTGGCTCGTGCAACTGATCGGCAAGCAGGTCGCCGACGCCCTGCAAGCGCAATTGCCGGACAGGATCCGGCAGGCGGTCATCGACGAAGTCGCGAAGCAGTCTCGCTCGCAGGGATAGCACGAAGCCGGGAAGCGGGCGGACGCGCGGCGCGGCCGTGCGCCCGGTCGATGATGACGGCGTGGGCAGCAAGTGGGGGCTCGGAAAGGCGACGGTGGGCGCTCTCGGGAGTGCGCAGGCCGGCATGCACCGGCGCGAGCCGCCTCAAGCCCCCTCAAGCCCCCTCAAGCCCCCTCAAGCCCCCTCAAGCCGCGGGTTCAGCGTGCCAGCCCGAGAATCCAGCGTGCCAGCCGGTTCGCCTCCTCCGGGGCGACCTGCGGGCCGGCGGGCATCGGAATGCTTCCCCACTTGCCACGACTGCCCTCCGCAATGGAGTGCGCGATGACCTCGGCGGCCTTCGGCTGTCCGGCATACCGCCGGGCGATGTCACGATACGACGGCGCCAGCAGCGTGCGATCCGTGGCATGACACGTCATGCAGTTCCGGTCTCGGGCGAGCTTCTCGACGGCGCGAGCGTCGGTGGCGGCGTCGGCGGTGGCGGGGCCCGTCTGCGCGGTTGCAGCGCCTGCCGCGAAGAGGAGCCCCGCAACGATCATCGCAGTCGCAGACTGGCCGGCAAATGGCTTCATTCGAGCGTCGTATCCGGGAAGTGGAGGGTGGTTTCGGCAGCAATATAGCACTTGCGCACCGCTGCACGGACCTCCTGCCGGGCGGATTTGCGCCATCGGCGCAAGCCCTGCGACGCGAAATCGCACGCGCGCGAAAAAAACGACACGTCCGCGGGCAGGCCGGACGTGTCGTCGGTGCAGCGCGAAGTCGTGCGATCGGGTCAGCCGGTCACGGCGCCCTTGTTGGCCGGCTGGGCCAGTGCCGCGTACTTGGCGAGCACGCCTCGGGTATAGCGGGGTGCGGGCGCTTTCCACGCCGCGCGGCGCCGCGCGAGCTCGTCGTCGGGCACGTTGAGCTGCAGCAGCAGCTTGTGCGCGTCGATGGTGATCGAGTCGCCTTCCTGCACGAGCGCGATGGTGCCGCCCACGAACGCCTCGGGCGCCACGTGCCCGACCACCATGCCCCACGTGCCGCCGGAGAACCGGCCGTCGGTGATGAAGCCCACCGATTCGCCCAGACCCTTGCCGATGATGGCCGACGTCGGCGCGAGCATCTCCGGCATGCCCGGGCCGCCCTTCGGGCCGAGGTAGCGCAGCACGAGCACGTCGCCTGCCTTGATCCTGTCGGCGAGAATCGCCTCCATCGCACTTTGTTCGTCGTCGAACACACGCGCCGGACCCGTGATGACCGGGTTCTTCAGCCCCGTGATCTTGGCCACCGCGCCGTCTTGCGCAAGATTGCCCTTGAGGATGGCGAGATGGCCTTCCTTGTACAGCGCACGCTCGATCGGGAAGATCACTTGCTGGTCAGGGCTCGGCACGGACGGCACGTGCTCGAGTTCCTCGGCGATCGTGCGGCCGGTGATGGTCATGCAGTCGCCGTGAAGCAGGCCGGCATCGAGCAGAATCCTGAGCACTTGCGGAATGCCGCCGGCCCTGTGCAGGTCCGTCGCGACATACTTGCCCGACGGCTTCAGATCGCAGATGACCGGCACGCGCGCGCGAATGCGTTCAAAGTCCTCGATGCTCCATTCCACCTGCGCCGCATGCGCGATCGCGAGATAGTGCAGCACGGCGTTGGTCGAGCCCCCGGTGGCCATGATGAGCGCCACGGCGTTTTCGATGGACTTGCGCGTGATGATGTCGCGCGGCTTGAGGTCCTTTTTCACGGCTTCGACCAGCACGCGCGCCGATTCGGCCGCGGAGTCCACTTTTTCCTGATCGGGGTTGGCCATCGTCGACGAGTAGAGCAGCGACATGCCCAACGCCTCGAACGACGAGCTCATCGTGTTGGCCGTGTACATGCCGCCGCACGAGCCGGTCGACGGACATGCGTTCTTCTCGATGCCCTTGAAGTCGGCCTCGGTCATGCGCCCGGCGGTGAATTCGCCGACGGCCTCGAACGAGGAGACGATCGTCAGATCCTTGCCCTTCCAGTTGCCCGGCTTGATGGTGCCGCCATAGACGTAGATGCCCGGCACGTTCATGCGCGCGAGCGCAATCATGCCGCCCGGCATGTTCTTGTCGCAGCCGCCGATGACGACCACGCCGTCCATCCATTGGCCCTGCACCGCGGTCTCGATGCAGTCGGCGATCACTTCGCGCGAGACGAGCGAGTACTTCATGCCCTCCGTGCCCATCGACATGCCGTCGGAGATGGTGGGGGTGCCGAAGATCTGGGGATTGGCCTGATGGGCCTTGATCGCTTCGACAGCGGCGTCGGCAAGACGCTGCAGCCCCGCGTTGCACGGGGTGATGGTGGAATGGCCGTTGGCCACGCCGATCATCGGGTTGTCGAAGTCTTCTTCCTTGTAGCCCAGCGCGTAGTACATCGAGCGGTTGGGCGAACGCGCCACGCCCTGCGTGACATTGCGCGAACGACGGTTGAATGCCATGACGTCTCTCTCCTGTGGGGATGCGCTACGCCGCGGCCTGTCGCGGCGTTGCGCATAGGCGTTGTTGTATCACGCTGGGATGCCGGGCGCACGACCCGGGCTGCGACGTGCCGCCCGCGGTGCGTGTCGAGCGCGGTCCCGCGATCGGGGACGGCGGGGGCGGCGGCAAGCATCTGGCGTGCCGCCGCGCCGGGTCAGGCGCCGGCGCGCTCAACCGCGCTTGGCGAGCTTCAATTGCGACAGGTCGCGCACGGCGCCGCGGTCGGCCGACGTCGCGAGCGCCGCATAGGCCTGCAGCGCCTGCGACACCACGCGTTCGCGCGCCACCGGCTGCCAGGCCTTGTCGCCGCGCGCTTGCATCGCCGCGCGACGACGCGCGAGTTCCTCGTCCGACACGGCCAGGTGCATCTTGCGCCGGGTGATGTCGATCTCGATCACGTCGCCGTCTTCGACCAGGCCGATCGTGCCGCCTTCGGCCGCTTCCGGCGAGGCGTGGCCGATCACCAGGCCCGACGAGCCGCCCGAGAAGCGGCCATCGGTGAACAGGGCGCAGGTCTTGCCCAGGCCCTTGGACTTCAGATACGAGGTCGGGTAGAGCATTTCCTGCATGCCCGGGCCGCCCTTCGGGCCTTCGTAGCGGATCACCACTACGTCGCCCGGCTGCACCTTGTCGCCCAGGATGCCCTCGACGGCGTCGTCCTGGCTTTCGAACACGCGGGCGCGGCCCGTGAAGACCCACTGCGATTCGTCCACACCGGCCGTTTTCACGATGCAGCCCTTCTCGGCGAGGTTGCCATACAGCACGGCCAGGCCGCCGTCCTTCGTGTAGGCGTTTTCCTTGCTGCGAATGCAGCCCGTCTCGCGGTTGAGGTCAAGCGACGGGTAGGTCGACGACTGGCTGAACGCGATGGTGGTGGGCACGCCGCCCGGCGCGGCGCTGTAGAACGTCTGCGCCTTGTCGCCGGCGCCGCCGGCCACGTCCCACTGCGCGATGGCGGCGCCCAGCGTGCCGCTGTGCACGTTGCCGCACGAGGTGTCGAGCAGGCCGGCGCGCGAGAGCTCGCCGAGAATGCCGATGATGCCGCCGGCGCGGTGCACGTCCTCGATGTGGTACTTGTCGGTCGCGGGCGCGGCCTTGCACAGGCACGGCACCTTGCGCGAGATGCGGTCGATGTCGGCCATCGTGAAGTCGACGCCGGCTTCCTGCGCGGCGGCGAGCAGGTGCAGCACGGTGTTGGTCGAGCCGCCCATGGCGACGTCGAGCGTCATGGCGTTCTCGAACGCGGCCTTGGTGGCGATGCTGCGCGGCAGGACCGAGGCGTCGTCTTCCTGATAGTAACGGCGGCACAGATCGACCACGAGACGGCCGGCCTGCTCGAACAGGCCCCGTCGCCAGGCGTGCGTGGCCACGATCGTGCCGTTGCCCGGCAGCGCGAGACCGATGGCTTCGGTCAGGCAGTTCATCGAGTTGGCGGTAAACATGCCGGAGCACGAGCCGCACGTGGGGCACGCGCTGCGCTCGACTTCGGCCACGTCGGCGTCGCTCACGTTCGGGTCGGCGGCCTTGATCATGGCGTCGATCAGGTCGATCTTGGCGATCACCTGGCCGTCGCCTGACTTCACCTTGCCGGCTTCCATCGGGCCGCCCGAGACGAAGACGACCGGGATGTTCAGGCGCATGGCGGCCATGAGCATGCCCGGGGTGATCTTGTCGCAATTCGAGATGCACACCATCGCGTCGGCACAGTGCGCGTTGACCATGTACTCGACCGAGTCGGCGATCAGCTCGCGCGAGGGCAGCGAGTAGAGCATGCCGCCATGCCCCATGGCGATGCCGTCGTCCACGGCGATGGTGTTGAATTCCTTGGCCACGCCCCCGGCCGCCTCGATCTCCTTGGCCACGATGGCGCCGAGATCGCGCAGGTGTACGTGACCCGGCACGAACTGCGTGAAGGAGTTCACCACGGCAATGATCGGCTTGCCGAAGTCGCCGTCTTTCATGCCGGTGGCGCGCCACAGCGCGCGGGCGCCGGCCATGTTGCGGCCGTGGGTGGAGGTGCGGGAACGGTATTGAGGCATGGTCGTCTCTGGAACGCTGTACTTATGGGGAAGGGCCGTCGGGCCGTCCGGCTTTTCTTGTCGGCGTCCGCGCGCTGGGAGCGCACGGCGCCGGTCTGGCCGGACGTCAAGATTCGTCTTTCCTTGAGTGCTTGTCAAATATATTATTTGACTCGAATTGAGTCGAAAAACATATCATGGACTTACGCCAACTCCGGTATTTCGTCGCGGTCGCCGAAGAGCGCCATTTCGGCCGTGCGGCGCAGCGCCTGTCGATGACGCAGCCGCCGCTCTCGCAGCAGATCCGGGCATTGGAGACGTCGCTCGGCGCGCCGCTTTTCGTGCGCACCAACCGTTCGGTCGAACTCACGGCAGTCGGGCGGCAGCTCTTGCCCGAGGTGCGGCGCGTGCTGGCCGATGCGGACGCCTTGCCCGCGCTTGCGCAGGGTCTTGCCCACGGCGAAGTCGGCACGCTTTCGCTGGGTTTCGTATCGACGGCCGACTACGGCGTTCTGCCCCCGCTGCTGCGCGAATTCGGCGAGCGTTATCCGCGCGTGCGCCTGCAACTGCTCGAAGCGACGAGCGACGTGCAGGTCGAGGCCCTCATGGACGGGCGCATCGACGCCGGTCTTTTTATCCCGCCCGTGCCGGCGCGCTACGCCAGCGAACTGTCGTACCTGCCGATCGTGCGCGAGCCGCTGATGCTGGCGCTGCCGGCCGGCAAGGGCGAAGCGGCCACCGGCGCCGACGGGCTGCCCAGCGGCACGGTGAGCCTGGCCGACTACGCCGACGAGCCGCTCGTCATCTTTCCGCGCCGCGTGGCGCCCGCGTTTTACGACATCATCATGGAATGCTATGCGGCGCTCGGTCTCACGCCGCGCGTGGGGCAGGAGGCCATTCAGATGCAGACCATCGTGAGCCTGGTGTCGGCGGGCATGGGCGTGGCGCTCGTGCCGCAGTCGCTGTGTCACCTGCGCCGCACCGGCGTGACGTACCGGTCGTTGCGCGAGACGAGCGCGCTCATCGAGACCGGTCTGCTCTGGCGCACGGCCGAAGTCACGCCCGTGCTCGAAGGCTTTCTGCAGACGGCCCGCGGTATTGCGCTCACCCCGCCGGGCGCGATGCTGGCCGGCTGACGGCGCCTCACCTTCGCGACGGGACGGCGATGCCGCACGCGGGCAGGCTCGTGGTATCGTGCTGCCCATCCCAGCGCGCCCCCGGATTCGTTGCAAGCGCAGCGCCGGGAAGTGTCACACGCACACGGCAGGCTTTCGGCGCAATGCCCGGGCGCCGCGCGCCGCCATGGAACTTTCGTTCACGAACCGATTCTTCTCATCCATGCTGATTCATCCTCAATTCGACCCGGTCGCGATTCATCTCGGCCCACTCGCCATCCGCTGGTACGGCCTGATGTACCTGGTCGGCTTCATCCTCTTCCTGCTCGTCGGCCGCCTGCGCGTGCGCCAGCCGTCCATGGCGGCGCAAGGCTGGAAGGCGCAGGACCTCGACGACATGCTCTTTTACGGCGTGCTCGGCGTCGTGCTGGGAGGCCGTCTGGGCTATGTGATCTTCTACAAGCTGTCGTTCTATCTGGCGAACCCGCTGGACATCTTCAAGGTGTGGGAAGGCGGCATGTCGTTTCACGGCGGCTTTCTCGGCGTGCTCGTTGCGATGTGGCTATTCACGCGGCGCCGCGGCCATTCGCTGCTCGAAGGCACCGACCTCATCGCGCCGATGATCCCGCTCGGCCTGGCCGCCGGTCGCCTGGGCAACTTCATCAACGGCGAGTTGTGGGGGCGAGTGACGAGCCCCGATTCGCGCTGGGCGATGCTCTTTCCGCAGGCCGCCGTCGAGGACGCGCGGTGGGTCATGGCGCATCCGCAGGCGATGGCCGACAGCGCCATGCAGATGATCTTCGCTCAATACCATGGGCTGCCGCGCTATCCGTCGCAACTGTTCGAGGTGGCGCTCGAAGGCGTTGCGCTCTTCGTGCTGCTGTGGATCTTTTCGCGCCGCGCGCGCCCGCTCGGCGCCGTGTCGGGCATGTTCCTCGTGGGCTATGGCCTGTTCCGCTTCCTCGCGGAGTTCACGCGCGAGCCCGACGCTTTCCTCGGGCTGCTCTCGTTCGGCCTGTCGATGGGCCAGTGGTTGTCGCTGCCGATGGTGCTCGCGGGCGTGATCATGCTCGCGTGGTCTTATCGCAGGCCGGTGACCTCGGCCGCCTGAGGTTTCTCCGGCGGCCTCTCGTCTGGGCGTCCCTTTCGGGTGGGAGCGCCCCCAAGGACCACTCGCGGGGCCACCCCAGGCCCCCCCCCCCGCCTTTTCTCAACCGGCCTTGCGCTCCAGGGCCCGCAGCGAAGCCATCAGATCGGCGAAACGCTCGCCCTGCACGGTGACGTGCGCGCGCAGCCGCTCGGCTGCCGCCTCGGCGTCTCCCGCCTCGATCGCGCGGAACACGCCGTCGTGCTCCGAAAAGGAGTGCTGCGGCCGGTCGCGCACGCGCAACTGCAGGCGCCGATAGACGCGCAGCCGCCGGTGCAACTGCAATGCGGTTTCCTGCAGATACGCATTGTGGCTCGCCTGATAGATCAGTGCGTGAAAGTGCGCGTTGACTTCGTAATAGGTGTCGATGTCGCGCGCCTCGGCCGCCGCGCGGCTCGCTTCGTGTGTGGCGCGCAGCGCTTCGAGTTCGTCTTCGGTGATGCGGCGCGCGGCCAGCCGGCCGCACATCGATTCGAGCTCGGCCATGACTTCGAACATCTCGCACAGACGCTGCGGATCGATCTGCGCGACTACCGCGCCACGGCGCGGCCGGATTTCGATCACGCCGGCCGACGCGAGCTGGATCAGCGCCTCGCGCAAGGGGGTGCGCGACACGCCGAACGCGCTGGCGAGCTCGACCTCGTCGAGCCGCATGCCCGGCGGGTATTCGCCCACGGCAATCCTTTCCTCGATGGCCTGTCGCAGCGCCTCCGATCGCTTCGGTTTTACGCTCATGACGCTCTCGCTCGGTCGTGGTCCTGTCCCGCCGCGCGGCGGGACGAACGGTCAGTCGGGGCTGCGGGGGGTGTCGGGGCAGTGGGCTTCATCGTCGCCAAAGTAACGCGCGAAAGTCGCGCTGAAGATCGGGGTAAACGCCAGAAATGTATTTTTTGTGGCGTCGATTTGTATACACGGTGTTGGAATAACTATACGATTTGATTCCGAGAGCGGCAACTCGCGCACTCGGAACACCCAAAAACAAGCAGTCATCCGTACATGCAGTGCCGGCGGAGCCGGTGCACCCCGGGGCGGGAACCGATCCCACCGATGTCGTCCATGTTGTCAACGTCATCGGCCTGGTCGGACCTGTCGCGGGCGATGTCAGGCACCGGTTGCGCTGGTTCATCACTGACAGAAGCGACAGGAGACGCCATGGAGACAACACCTTCCCCGCTGCGGCGGCAGCTCATGCTCGGGGCCGCGTCGGCCCTCGTGACCGGCGGTCTGGCCGGCCCATGGGGCGGCGCATTCGCGCAGTCCGGCCCGCTCAAGATTTCCCATCAATTCCCCGGCGGCACGCTCACGGAAGGGGACTTCCGCGACCGGTTGTGCCGCAAGTTCGCGCAGGAAGTCGAGAAGCGCACCAACGGCGCACTCAAGTTCCAGGTCTATCCGGGCAGCTCGCTCATGAAGACCAACGCGCAGTTCTCGGCGCTGCGCCGCGGCGCGCTCGACCTGTCGCTGTATCCGCTGCCGTATGCCGGCGGCGAAGTGCGCGAGCTCAACATTGGCCTGATGCCGGGGCTCGTCACCTCGTATGCGCAGGGCAACGCGTGGCGCAATGGCGAAATCGGCAAGGTGCTCTCGGGCGTGCTCGCCGAAAAGAACATCGTGATCGTGAGCTGGGTCTGGCAGGCGGGCGGAGTGGCGAGCCGCACGGCGCCGCTCGTGGCGCCCGAGGACGCCAAGGGCCTCAAGGTCCGCGGCGGCAGCCGCGAGATGGACATGATGCTCAAGGAGGCGGGCGCCGCCGTCATTTCGCTGCCGTCCAACGAGCTTTATGCAGCCATGCAGACCGGCGCGATGGACGCGGCGATGACCTCGTCCACGAGCCTGATGTCGTTCCGTCTCGAAGAGGTGTCGAAGCATTTGACCACCGGCCGCAACAAGTCCTATTGGTTCATGCTCGAGCCGCTGCTGATGTCCAAGCAGGTCTTCGACAAACTGCCGAAGGACCAGCAGCAGGTGATCCTGCAGGTCGGCGCGGAACTCGAGGCGTTCGGCACCGAAGCGGCCAAGGCCGACGACGCCCAGATCGCGAGCGTGTATACGAAGGCCGGGGCGAAGGTCTATGACCTGGACGAAGCAACGGTCATGAAGTGGCGCGAGATCGCGCGCCGCACCGCGTGGAAGGATTACGCGAGCAAGTCGGACACGTGCGCGAAGCTGCTCGCACTGGCCGAGAAGGTGCCCGCATGAGCGGGGCCGACGTGAGGGCCGTGCCGGCGGCGGCGCGCTCGCGCACGCTGCGGCGGCTCGACGCCCTGCTGCAGGGCGTGAGCCGCCTGCTCATGGTCGTGTGCATGTTCGCGCTCGTCGGGGCGGCGCTGGTGCTGAGCTACAGCGTGTTCGCGCGCCACGTGCTCAAGCTTGCCACCGACTGGCAGGACGAAGCGGCGGTCTTCATGCTGGTCGGCGCGACGTTCGTGTCGGCCGCGCACGTGCAGCACCTGCGCGGGCACATCGGCATCGAAGCGATCACCACGCTGCTCTCCGCGCGCGTGAACCGGGTGCGGCGCTGGCTCGTGGACATCGCCACGCTGGCGTTCTGCGCCTTCTTCGCGTGGAAGTCCTGGACGCTCTTTTGGGAAGCCTATGTCGACGGGCAGACCAGCAGCTCGACGTGGGGGCCTCCGCTGGCGATTCCCTACGGACTGATGGCGTTCGGCATGACGCTGCTCACGATGCAGTTGCTTGTGCAGGTGGCGATCGGCGCGTGTGAGATGCGAGGCGCGGAGGCCGCCGGCGGCGCAGCGCACGCCGGCGCGCCGGTGGGGCCGGGGCGGACGGGAGGGCACGCATGAGCGAGCTTGGCATTGGATTGCTCTACGGCGGCGCAACGCTCGCCGCCATGTTCTCGGGCATGCCCATCGCGTTCGCGCTCGGCGCGGTCGCGGTGGTATTCATGTTCGGCTTCATGCCCGCGTCGTCGCTCGATACGGTGACGCAGAACGTCTACGAAGAGATGGCGAGCATCACGCTGCTGTCGATCCCGTTGTTCATTCTGAAGGGCGCGGCGATCGGCAAGTCGCGCGCGGGGCAGGATCTCTACCTCGCGCTGCACGCGTGGATGCGGCGCATTCCCGGCGGTCTGGGCATTGCCAACGTATTCGCCTGCGGGCTGTTCGCGGCGATGGCCGGCTCCAGCCCCGCCACGTGCTCGGCCATCGGCAGCGCCGGCATTCCGGAGATGCGCCAGCGCGGGTACTCGCCCGGCTTCGCCGCCGGCATCATTGCCGCGGGCGGCACGCTCGGCATTCTGCTGCCGCCGTCGATCACGATGATTCTCTATGCGGTGGCCGCCGAGCAGTCGCTCGGACGTCTGTTCCTCGCGGGCATCGTGCCAGCCCTGCTGCTGGTGGGGCTCTTCTCGTGCTATGCGGCGTGGCGTTATCGCAAGGAGTACGGGCTTGCGCAACTGGCGCTCGCGCGCGACGGCACGCCCTCGCCGTTTCCGACCGAGCCGCCGGCCACGATGCGCGAGAAGCTGGCGCTGCTGCCGCGCGTGCTGCCGTTCGTCACGCTGCTCATCGGCGTGATGGCGGCGCTCTACGGCGGCTACGCCACGCCGTCGGAGACGGCCGGGCTCGGCGGTCTGCTGGCGCTCGCGCTCATCGCCGTGATCTATCGCATGTGGCGCCCGCGCCAGCTCGCCCCGATCCTCACCGGCACGCTGCGCGAATCGACCATGCTCATGTTCATCATCGGCATGTCGCTGCTGTACTCCTACGTCATGAGCTATCTGCACATCAGCCAGTCGGCCGCGCAGTGGATCGTGGGGCTGCATCTGTCGCGCTGGGTGTTGCTCACGGCGATTCTCGTGATGGTCGTGGTGCTCGGCTTCTTCCTGCCGCCGGTGAGCATCATCCTGATGACGGCGCCGATCATCCTGCCGCCGCTGCGCGCCGCCGGTTTCGACCTCGTGTGGTTCGGCGTGGTGATGACGATCGTCATGGAACTGGGATTGATTCATCCGCCCGTGGGGCTCAACATATTCGTTATCAAGAACACCGCGCCCGATATCGCGCTGCGCGACATCGTGTGGGGCGTGATGCCGTTCGTGGCGCTGATGATCCTGGCCGTCGTTCTCATTTGCGTGATGCCGGGTCTGTCGCTGTGGCTGCCGGACCGGTTGATGGGATGACGGGGGCGGGCGGCATGGGCGAGGCGGGGGATGGACGCGGCCACGGCGGGCGCCGCAAGCGCGATGCACTGTCGTGCGGTTTTGTCGTGGAGATCCGCGCCGCAGGGCGCAAGCATTGAGAGGAAGCCATGAAGGATGAGCCGAACACGTCTGCAACGTCTGCTACCGCAACCTCGGGAAGCGCCGCGTCGATCGCCGCCGCGTCTTCGGGCCGCGGCTCGCCCGATGCGGCGACGGAGGTGAGCGCGCCGGTGCCGTCGCCCAAGCCGTCGCTTGGCGAGCGGCTCGGTCAGTGGTTCGGGCGCGGCATGGGCAGGTCCGGGGGGCAGGGCGGTGGGCCGGGGGGCGGCAAGGGCGACGGCAAGGGCGATGGGAAGGGCGACGGCAAGATCGAGCCCGTGAAATTGTCGACGCGCGCGGAAAATGCGCTGCGCCGTCAGTTGTCGCAATGCCTGTCGGCGCGGCTCACCGATACCGCGGCGAACGAGGCGGCGCGCGAATTCATGGCGCGTTACACCGGCGCGTCGCCGGCCGAGCAATTGGCGTTGCTCGGTGTGGTAGCGGACATTTGCGCCAACGACGGCAACGCCGGCACCCATCCTGGCCTCAATGCGCGCGAGCAGAGCACGAAGGACGGCAGCAGGGACGGCACCAGGGACGGCGAGAGCGCCAGACGCGGCGCTGGCGGGCTGGCCGGCGCGCTCGGCAGCGCGCGCGTGCGGTTCCTCAAGCGCTTTAACGCGTTGCCCGACGGTTTGCCGTTTCTGGTGCGCTGGCGTGCGGATATGCTGCATCATCGCGCCGCGCTGCCCGGCCTCGCGGCACTCGAAGAGGACCTGGGCAGCCTGTTCTCCACATGGTTCGACGTGGGCCTGCTCGAGCTGCATCCGATTACCTGGGACTCGCCGGCGTCGCTGCTCGAAAAGCTCATGCGCTACGAGGCCGTACACGAAATCTCCTCATGGACGGACCTGCGCAACCGGCTCGATTCCGACCGACGTTGCTACGCGTTCTTCCATCCGCGCATGCCGCGCGAGCCGTTGATCTTCGTCGAAGTGGCGTTCGTGCCCGACATGGCGGCCGAAGTGCACCTGCTGCTCGACGAGCAGGCGCCGCTCGAGGACCTGCGCCGCGTGCGCTGGGCCATCTTCTACTCGATCTCCAACACGCAGCCCGGGCTGCGTGGCGTGAGCTTCGGCAACTTCCTGCTCAAGCGCGTGATCGACGAGCTCCAGGTCGACTTCCCCAAGCTGCGCAACTTTGCCACGCTCTCGCCGATTCCCGGCTTCAACGAGTGGCTGCGTCAGCTATCCGCGCAGGCGCTGGCCGAAGTGCTCGGCCCGAAGCGCCAGAAGCTGCTGGCGCAGGAAGCGTCGCTGGCCGACGGCGCGTCGGGAGCGCAGATGGTGGCGTGGCTGCAGGCGTCGCCCGAGCGCAAGGGCACGCAGGCGTTGCAGCGCACGCTGGGCGAGGCGCTGGCGGCGCACTATCTGGCGCGCGAGTTCGTGCGCGGGCAGCCGCGCGACCCGGTCGCCCGGTTTCACCTGGGCAACGGCGCGCGCGTGGAGCGCATCAACTGGCATGCCGACCTGTCGAAGAAGGGCGCCCGGCAGTCGTGCGGCATGATGGTGAATTATCTGTACGAGCCCGAGGAGCTCGACGCCAATCTGCAACGGCTCATCGACGGCCAGCCGGCGCTCGGACGCGCGGTGGCGCGCCTGCTCTGAGCACGGCGGCGATCGACACGAAAAAGGGAGACATCTGTGAGTGAAGTGCTGCGCGACGACCGCGCGCTCGACGAAGGGTGGGTCACGCTGACGCTGTCGAACCCGGCGCGACTCAACGCCATCTCGGTGGCGATGTGGCGCTCGCTGCGCGAGCATGTGGAGGCGCTCGACGCCGACGCGCGTGTGCGGGCCATCGTAATTCGCGGCGCGCAGGGCAACTTCGCGGCCGGGGCCGACATCGAGGAATTCCCGGCCGAGCGCGGCAGCTACGACGCGTTGCGCCGCTATCACGGCGAGATCATCGGCCCGACGCTGGAGGCGCTCGCGCGCTGCCGGCATCCGAGTGTGGCGCTGATCGAAGGCGTATGCGTTGGCGGCGGACTCGAGATCGCGGCGCACTGCGATCTGCGCATTGCCGGCGAGAGCGCGCGCTTTGGCGTGCCGATCAACAGGCTCGGGTTTCCGATGGCGCCGGGCGAGCTGCGCGGCGTGCTGGCGCTCGTGGGCCGGGCGGTCGCGCTCGAGATTCTGCTCGAAGGGCGCGTGTTCGGTGCGACCGAGGCGCGCGAGAAGGGACTGCTCACGCGCGTGGTGGCCGACGAGGCCGTCGAGGAAGCCGGCCGTGCCTGCGCGCGGCGTCTGGCGGCTGGGGCGCCGCTGGCCTCGCAGCTCAACAAGTGGCTGATCGCGCGTCTCGCGCCGCCCGTGCCGCCGCTCTCGGAAGCCGAGTGGCAGCAGGCCTTCTCCTATTGGGATTCCCAGGATCATCGCGAGGGCGTCGCTGCATTCCTCGAGAAGCGGCCGCCGAAATTTGAGGGGCGCTAGCGGGCAGGTACCGCGCTTTCCTTGGCGGCTCCAATGGTGGTTCCCATTGCCGCTCGATTGCGGCTCGATTGCGGCTCGATTGCGACTCGATGGCGGCCCCCAGGGCGCCCGAATGGCGGTCGCGGCCGCGCCGGCGCGCGGTGCTGACGAGATGCAGTATGCTGCCGCGTCTGCCGTTGAAACCTTTTTTCTGTTGATGCATTCACCGTTCCGTATCCGGTTCCGTTTATGACGCAAGACGCCAACCTCTATCGACTGTTCGCCGAACGTTTTCCCGCCGACAAATCGGCGTGCGCCATCGAGACGCCCGAGGGGCTTTACTACAGTTGGGACGACATCGAGCGCGCCAGCGCTCGCATGGCGAACCTGCTCGCCAGCCTCGAGCTCACGCCCGGCGCACGTGTGGCCGTGCAGGTCGAGAAGTCGCCCGAAGCCCTGTTGCTGTATCTCGCGACACTGCGCGCCGGCTACGTGTATCTGCCGCTCAATACGGCGTATCGCGAAGCCGAGATCGCGTATTTCGTCGAGAACGCGCAGCCCGACGTGGTCGTGTGCAGCCCGGCCAATTTCGGCTGGGTCTCGAAGATCGCGTTCACGAGCGGCGCGAAGCACGTATTCACGCTGGGCGAGGACCGCACCGGTTCGCTGCTCGAGCGCGCCGCGTGGTTCGGCGACACGTTCGAGACCGTGCCGCGCGCGCCGCACGATCTGGCGGCCATTCTGTACACCTCGGGCACGACCGGGCGCAGCAAGGGCGCCATGCTCTCGCACGGCAACCTCGCGAGCAACACGCGTGTGCTGCATGCGTTCTGGGGTTGGGGCGAGCGCAGCGGCGGCGACGTGCTGCTGCACGCGCTGCCGATCTTCCACGTGCACGGGCTGTTCGTCGCGAGTCATGCGGCGCTGTATTCGGGCAGCAAGATGATCTGGCTGCCCAAGTTCGACGCGCGCGAGGTGCTGCGTCAGTTGCCGCGCGCCACGGTATTCATGGGGGTGCCGACGTATTACGTGCGGCTGCTGGCCGAAGCGGGGCTCGATCGCGAAGTCTGCCGCAATGTTCGTCTGTTCATCTCGGGCTCCGCGCCATTGCTGCGCGAGACGTTCGACGCGTTTCGCGAGCGCACCGGTCACACGATTCTCGAACGGTACGGCATGTCGGAGACGGTCATGCTCGTCTCCAATCCGTATCACGGCGATGCGGCGCGCGTGCGCCGGGCCGGCACCGTGGGCGTGCCGCTGCCGGAAGTGTCGGTGCGCGTCGTCGACGATGAGGGCCGGCCGTGCGCGCAAGGCGAGATCGGCCACATTCAGGTGAAGGGGCCGAACGTGTTTGCCGGCTATTGGCGCATGCCGGAGAAGACGGCCGAGGAATTCACCGCCGACGGGTTTTTCAAGACGGGCGACGTCGGCAAGTTCGACGAGGATGGCTACGTGCACATCGTCGGCCGCTCGAAGGATCTCATCATCTCCGGCGGCTACAACGTCTATCCGAAGGAAATCGAAGGATTCATCGACGAGATGGACGGCGTGGCCGAGTCGGCGGTCATCGGCGTGCCGCATCCGGATTTCGGAGAGGCGGTGGTCGCCGTGGTCGTGCCGCGCAACGGCGCGGCGACGCCCGACGAGCGCACCGTCATTGACGCGCTCAAGCATCGCATCGCGAATTTCAAGGTGCCCAAGCGCGTGCACTTCGTTCCCGAACTGCCGCGCAACACCATGGGCAAGGTGCAGAAGAACGTGCTTCGCGAGCGCTTCAAATAAGCCGCGGCCACTCGCACCCGCGACATGTGACACGCGACCACGCCACATGGTGTGGCGACGCCTTGTTGCGGTGTGGGGTGCGGTGCGGAAACGTCGCGATGTGATCCGTAGTGCTTCGTTGGCCGAATAAAGCAACGCCGCCCTCGAGGGGCGGCGTCTTTCCATTGCGAGGACGGCGACCGGCCGCCGACGCCGGCTTACTTCATCTGCACGGTGCCGGAGACGGTCACGGTGACTTGCGTCTTGCCGCCTTCGAGCTGCATCGGCGGCGCGGCGTCGGCGCTCGCGCTCATCGCCATTGCCTTCATGGCATACGGACGCGGCATGACCGGGGCGTTCGTGCCGACCTGCACCTGGCGGATGGTGTAGCTGCCATAGCCGAACGCCTTCGTGTTGCTCTGCGCCTGATCGCGGAACGCCTGGATGGCCTGGTTGGTCAGCTCCGCCTGCGTTTTCTCCTGCGCTTCACGCGAGAGCGAGAACGATACGCCGTCCATCTGCATCTGGCCCGAGATCTGGCTCGCGAGGCGCGATGCCGCGCCGAAGTCCTTCGACGTCATCTGCAATTCGGTGCGGCCGCGCCAGGCGGTGATCTTGCCATCGCGATTGGTCGTCGGATACAGCGAAACGTTGCCGGTCTGCACCTGCACGGTGTTCTGGCCCTTGGCAATGGCCATCGCGCTGTTGGCCTTTTGCGTGAGGTTGCGCGAGACGGTGGCGGCGTCGGGACCTTGCTCCTGCGCTGACATCGTGATGTGCACGGTGTCCTGCTCGACTTCCTTCGTGGCGTGGGCCTCGAGGCCCAGCACGCCCGCGACATTGCGGTTCGGATCGTCACCCGACTGGGCGTAGGCGGCATTGGCGGCCGTGGCGATCAGGAGAGCGGCGGCGAGAGATTTGCGCATAGTTGTGTCCTTTTTCGAGTGTGAGTTCGCGTCTTGGCGGCGAACGTTTGACCGGTTGCCGACTCACACATGCACGCGTTCCGGCAGCGCCGAGAGCGCTAGTGGGTACGTACTATGCGTGTGCCGATAACGTTATACAGACGCTATCGCCACAATTTTGGTTCCCTGGATACCCCGGCTCCTAGAGTAAGTGCTTCGTGATGAATCGCCAGTGCTCGGGCGAGACCGGCGTGATCGACAGCCGGTTGCCGCGCGCGAGCACCAGCATGCCTTCGAGTTCCGGCGTCTGGCGCATTTCCGTGAGCGGCACGAGGCGGGTCTTGCGATCGAGCTTGACGTCGACGAGCAGCCAGCGCGGCGCTTCGGGCTTCGACTTGGGGTCGAAGTACGGGCTCTTCGGATCGAACTGCGTGGGGTCGGGGTAGGGGGTGGAGGCCACGGTCGCCAGACCGGCAATGCCGGGTACGGCGCAACTGGAGTGGTAGAAGAGCACGCCGTCGCCGACTTGCATGTCGTCGCGCATGAAGTTGCGCGCCTGATAGTTGCGCACGCCTGTCCACGGCAGGGTCTTATGTCTGGCAGCGGCAAGATCGTCGATGCTCGCCTCCTCGGGTTCCGACTTCATCAACCAATAACGTTGCGTCATGACGTTTCACGGTTCAGATGGGTGCAACGCAGGCAAACGTCGGTCATCGGCGCCGGAAGGCCTCTCATTTGTCGCCGATCGTTTGCCGCGCTGCGATATTGGGCCAATTCCTATACTATGCCTTTGTGACCTTCGTGTGACGTTTCATGTGGCCTGTCCGTGCCACCGGGCAATGGACGCAGTGCACCACCCGTTTGCCGGCAGCCCGGTCCGCCAGCGTCGCACGCACGTGCTTGGGCGATTCATGTTCAACCCCCTATGCCGATAGGAGAGTGTGTCATGGCAGCAGAGCCGTCTGTCCGAAGCAATGCGTTTATCTTCTATTCCCTTGCCACGGTGTCGTTCATCGAGACCAGCGTCCCCGAGTTCGTCGCCACGCTCAATCAGATGTACAGCGACGATGACGAGATGCGAACGTGGCTGCGCGACACCTGGCTGCCCGAGGAGGTCGAACACGGGCGCCTCGCCAAGGACTATATCGCACGCGTATGGCCCGAGTTCGACTGGCAGAACGCCTATGACGCGTTTCTCGAGCGCTACAAGCCGCGGTGCGATGTGGAGTACATGCGGCCGTCGCTGGCGCTCGAAGCCTTGTCGCGGTGCGTCACGGAAACGCAGACGGCCATGATCTACCGTTGCCTCGAGTCCTACATGCCGGTCGAGGAACTCAAGCAGATGATGCACAAGCTGAGCAGCGAGGAGGTCGGCCACTATCGCTACTTTCGCAAGACCTTCGATCGCTACAACGCGGTGGAGCGGCACGGCGTGATCAGCCGCCTGCGCACGATGGTCGCGCGCAGCGAACTGGTTCGTGACGAGGACATTGCCTTCGCGTTCGAGCCGCTCAACCGGTTCTGGCGCTCGCCGCCGCCGTTCGAGACGATGACCTGGGAGGCTTTCCTCGCCATGTCAGGCGACGTCATGAAGCAGTACATGCCAGTCGAGGCGGCCACGCGCATGATGTTCAAGCCGCTCGAGACCGGCTCGTGGTGGCGCGATCGTCCCGTCAAGGCGCTGATGTCGTTCATGGTCAAGCGCCAGTATCCGCAGTTGGCCGGCGAGGCCTGACCTGCCCGGGGGCGGCCCGCGATGGCAGCGGGCGCGCGGCAGAGGCAGACGGCGTGATCGGCGGGAAAGGCCGTCAATCACGCTGTGCCGGAAATTGCCGGGGCTCCCCGTTGCGGCGGCAACAGACGAAAAAAACCCCGCCGAGGCGGGGTTTTTTCGTAGTCGGCGAACCGTATTACTTGTTCGTGCCGACGACTTCGACTTCCACGCGACGATCCGGTGCCAGGCACTTGATCAGCTGAGCACGGTTCTTCTGGTTGCAACCCGTCGTGACCGGGTTACGCTTGCCCTTGCCTTCGGTGTACACGCGGTTGGCTTCGACGCCCTTGCTGACCAGGTAAGCCTTCACAGCTTGAGCGCGACGCAGCGACAGACGGTCGTTGTACTTGTCCGAACCGATGCGATCGGTGTAGCCCGTAGCAACCACGACTTCGAGGTTCAGCGCCTGGACCTTGCCGGCCAGATCGTCCAGCTTGGCCTTGCCTTCCGGCTTCAGGATGGCCTTGTCGAAATCGAACAGGGCGTCAGCTTGGTACGTCACCTTCTGCGAAACCGGAGCGACCGGAACCGGAGCCGGTGCCGGAGCCGGAGCCTGGGCGATGATCGAACCATCGCACTTGGCATTGGCCGTGGCCGGGGTCCAGTAGGCGTCGCGCCAGCAGAGTTCGTCCGAGCCGTTCTTCCACACCCACTCGCCGCTGCCGTTAACCCAGTTGTCGTTGACAGCTTGTTTCGAGGCCGCGATCGGGCCCGGAGCGGTCTGGACATAATTTTGAGCCATAGCCGAAGCAGCCATCACTGCGGTAGCTGCAACGATCGCGAGCTTAGCGAATTTATTCATATTTCTCCTCTCGAAATGAGATTACCGCAGGTTTACTGCGAGCCTAGACGACGGAACCAAAGTCTTACATCGCTCGAAGTATAACATCGCCGAGTGCGCGAAAGCATGGCCCATGCACTTCGAATAATGTCTAACTTATGCCACGGCATTTTGCCATAGCGCTCCAGCCGGCCGCGAGAAAAAACCCAGGTTTGCCGCCCCTCGTGGCGCAGTTGTGGTTTGAGCGCAACACCTTTTGAAGCGCCTCGCCAACCGTTTCATTGCCCGTGATTACGCGACGTTTTGGCCTCCTCTTCATGTCTTGTGCATCGCATCACGCTCGTTTCGGATGCCTATGACGGGCATGTTAGAATCACGTGATCATATCGCCGGCAGCCGCCTATCGCGATTAGGGCTTGATAGACACGGATAATGGATCAGTTCGCCAAAGAAACTCTCCCGATTTCGCTCGAAGAAGAAATGCGGCGGTCGTATCTCGATTACGCCATGAGCGTGATCGTCGGCCGCGCCTTGCCGGACGTGCGCGATGGCCTGAAGCCGGTTCACCGCCGTGCGCTGTTCGCCATGCACGAGTTGAACAACGACTGGAACCGGGCGTACAAGAAATCCGCGCGTATCGTCGGTGACGTCATCGGTAAATATCACCCGCACGGCGACGCTTCCGTCTACGACACCATCGTGCGCATGGCGCAGCCGTTCTCGCTGCGCTACATGCTCGTCGACGGACAGGGCAACTTCGGTTCGGTCGACGGCGACAACGCCGCCGCCATGCGATACACCGAAGTGCGCATGGCCAAGATCGGCCACGAGCTGCTCGCGGACATCGACAAGGAAACCGTCGACTTCGGTCCGAACTACGACGGCAGCGAAAAGGAACCGCTGATCCTGCCGGCCCGCATCCCGAACCTGCTGCTCAACGGCTCCTCGGGGATCGCGGTCGGTATGGCGACCAACATTCCGCCGCACAACCTCAACGAAGTCGTCGAGGGCTGCCTGCACCTGCTCAAGCACCCGGACGCCAGCGTCGACGAACTCATCGAGATCATCCCCGCGCCCGACTTCCCGACGGCCGGCATCATTTACGGTATCTCCGGCGTGCGCGAGGGCTACCGCACCGGCCGCGGCCGCGTCGTGATGCGAGCGAAGACTCACTTCGAAGACATCGATCGCGGCCAGCGCGTGGCGATCATCGTCGACGAACTGCCTTACCAGGTCAACAAGCGCTCGCTGCTCGAGCGCATTGCCGAGCTGGTCAACGAGAAGCGTCTGGAGGGCATCTCCGACATTCGCGACGAGTCCGACAAGAGCGGCATGCGGGTGGTGATCGAGCTCAAGCGTGGGGAAGTGCCCGAGGTGGTGCTCAACAACCTCTACAAGCACACCCAGCTGCAAGATACCTTCGGCATGAACATGGTGGCGCTCGTCGACGGCCAGCCCAAGCTGCTGAACCTGCGCGAGATGCTGGTGCACTTCCTGTCGCACCGCCGCGAAGTGATCACTCGCCGCACGATCTACGAACTGCGCCGCGCCCGCGAGCGCGGCCACGTGCTCGAAGGTCTGGCGGTAGCACTCGCTAACATCGACGACTTCATCGCGATCATCAAGGCCGCGCCCACGCCGCCGATCGCGAAGGCCGCGCTGATGGAGAAGTCGTGGGATTCGTCGGTGGTGCGCGAGATGCTCGCGCGTGCCGAGAGCGAGACCCAGGGCGGCCGTGCCGCCTATCGTCCGGAAGGGCTGGACGCCGCGGTCGGCATGCAGGCCGACGGCCTGTACCGCCTGTCCGAGACGCAGGCGCAGGAAATCCTGCAGATGCGTCTGCAGCGCCTGACCGGCCTGGAGCAGGACAAGATCGTCTCCGAGTACAAGGAAGTCATGGCGCAGATCGCCGACTTGCTGGACATTCTGGCGCGTCCGGAGCGCGTCACCACGATCATCGGCGAAGAACTCACGGCCGTGCGCGCCGAGTTCGGCGACGCCCGTCGCTCGACCATCGAACACAACGCTACCGAGCTCGACACCGAAGACCTGATCACGCCGCAGGACATGGTCGTGACCCTGTCGCACTCGGGCTACATCAAATCGATGCCGCTGTCGGAGTACCGCGCGCAGAAGCGCGGCGGCCGCGGCAAGCAGGCGGCTGCGACGAAGGACGACGACTGGATCGACACGCTGTTCATCGCGAACACGCACGACACGATCCTGTGCTTCTCGAACCGCGGTCGCGTGTACTGGATCAAGGTCTACGAGGTGCCGCAGGGCTCGCGGAACTCGCGTGGCCGCCCGATCGTCAATATGTTCCCGTTGCAGGACGGCGAGAAAATCAACGTGGTGCTGCCGGTCAAGGAGTACACGGAAGATCGCTTCGTGTTCATGGCAACGAGCCTGGGCACGGTCAAGAAGACGCCGCTGGCGGCCTTCAGCCGTCCGCTCAAGAAGGGCATCATCGCCGTGAACCTGGACGAGGGCGACGTTCTGATCGGTGCGGCGATCACCGACGGCGCTCACGACGTCATGCTGTTCTCGGACGCCGGCAAGGCCGTGCGCTTCGACGAGAACGACGTGCGCCCGATGGGTCGCGAAGCGCGCGGCGTTCGCGGCATGCAGCTCGAAGACGGCCAGACGGTCATCGCGCTGCTCGTCGCCGAGAACGAACAGCAGTCGGTGCTCACGGCCACGGAGAACGGCTACGGCAAACGCACGTCGATCACCGAATATACGCGCCATGGCCGCGGCACTAAGGGTATGATTGCGATCCAGACGAGCGAGCGCAACGGCCGGGTGGTCGCCGCGACGCTGGTCGAGCCGGATGACGAGATCATGCTGATCACGACCGGCGGGGTGCTGATCCGTACGCGCGTGTCCGAGATCCGCGAAATGGGCCGCGCCACGCAGGGGGTGACGCTGATCAGCCTGGACGAGGGCACGACGCTCTCAGGTCTGCAACGCATCGTCGAGTCCGATGCCGAAGTCGCGGACACCGCCGAGAACGGTGGCGACGGCGAGGCGCCCGAAGCGGATGTCACGGAGTAATTCAGGCGTAACTCGATGTAAGCTTCGGGTGCATTGTCCCGAAAAGTCAGTAGAATCTGGCTCGATGCAGTGAAGTGACCAGGCGAGGATGCATCTATTTATCGCCGGCGGGAGCTGGCGAACTTTGGAGTGACTATTACTATGCAACACAACGTCAAGAAGTGGATGTGGCTGCTGCTGGCAGCACCGGCAGTGGCAATGGCCCAGCAGAGCGCTCCGCTGGATGCCGACAAGAAGGCAGCCATCAAGGATCTGCTCGATGCCATCGACTCCAGCAAGCTCGTGACCGCCATCGGCGAAGGTGCTCAGGCGCAAGCCAAGCAACTGGCGCCGCAAGTGCTGGAGCGCCAGCTGGTCGAGAACAAGACGTTGAGCGACGCACAGAAGCAGGCCATCGTGCCGACGCTGCAACAGAATTCCGTGCAGAAGCTGGTTGACGGTGCGGGCAAGGTATTCACGACCGACTCGTTCAAGAACGACGCGGTGCAGGCCCAGTACGCCGCCTATGGCAAGTACTACACGACCGACGAGATCAAGGGTCTGACGGCGTTCTACAAGAGCCCGGTCGGCCAGAAGTACATCAAGGTGCAGGACCAGGTTGGCCAGGAAGTGGTCGGCGGCCTGATGCAGAAGTACATGCCGCAATCGATCGACGCGACCAGCAAGCAGGCTGACGCCGAAATCGCCGCGGCTGCCAAGTCGGCACCGAAGGCTCCGGCCAAGAAGTAATTCGGTACGATTCGGCGGGCGCCGCCGGGTTTGACCGATAATGGCCGTTTGCGAGCGATCGCAAACGGCCATTTTGCGTTGAGGAGGCAAATCGGCAGATTCGGCTCGGAATTATCCAGAATCCCTTCGTCCAACGCCGGAAAACTGGCCCGGCCCCGCACGCGAAGTGCAACTGGCGGTATAGTTGGCCCTTATCGCCGCCGCGCAACCGAATCATCGTCCAGACGTGAAACGCAAGCCGCACGGGTGCCTGTCCGACGGCTTGCGTTTCACTTTTACTGCAGCAAACGATTATGACGCGTGCTTTCAATTTTTCCGCCGGTCCGGCGGCGTTGCCCGCCGAAGTGCTCGCGCGGGCGGCCGAGGAGATGCTCGACTGGCACGGGGCCGGCATGAGCGTGATGGAGATGAGCCATCGCGGCAAGGAATTCATGAGCATTCTGGCGCAGGCGCAAGCCGATCTGCGCGAGTTGCTGGCCGTGCCGGAGAACTACCGCATCCTGTTCATGCAGGGCGGCGCGCTCGCCGAGAACGCGCTCATTCCGATGAACCTGCTCGGCGCGCGTGCAGACGGGCAGCGCACGGCCGACTATGTCGTCACGGGTTCGTGGTCGGTGAAGTCTCAGAAGGAAGCGCGCAAGTATTGCGAGGTGAACATCGCGGCGAGCACAGAGGACGAAAAGTTCACGCGCCTGCCGTCGATGGCCGAATGGAAGCTGTCGAAGGACCCCGCTTACGTGCACATCTGCACGAACGAGACGATTCATGGCGTCGAGTACTTCTGGACGCCGGACCTGGCCGCCGCAGGGTTGCCCGATACGCCGCTCGTGGCCGACGTCTCCTCGCACATTCTCTCGCGTCCTATGGACGTCTCGAAGTTTGGCGTGATGTACGGCGGGGCGCAGAAGAATATCGGTCCGTCGGGGCTGACGGTCGTCATCGTGCGTGACGACCTGCTGGGCCGTGCATTGCCGATCACGCCGAGCGCGTTCGACTGGAAGATCGTTGCGGAAAACGATTCGATGTACAACACCCCGCCGACTTATGCCATCTACATCGCGGGGCTGGTGTTCCAGTGGATCAAGCGTCAGGGCGGTCTGGCCGCGATGGAAGCGCAGAACAAGGCGAAGGCGGAACTGCTGTACGGCTATCTCGATGGCAGCGACTTTTATCGCACGTCGGTGGCTGCGGATTGCCGCTCGCGCATGAACGTGCCGTTCTTCCTGCATGACGACGCGCTCAACGAAACTTTCCTGGCCGGCGCTCGCGAGCGCGGCCTGCTGCAGCTCAAGGGCCACAAGTCCGTGGGAGGCATGCGCGCCTCGATTTACAACGCGATGCCGCTCGCCGGCGTCCAGGCGCTGGTCGACTATCTGCGTGAATTCGAACGCAGTCACGGCTGACGAGGGTGGACCGACGGCGTGAAGCGAGCGTTCCGGGCGCCCGAGACGGGGCCGGAACCACAGAGGCAGCGCGCCGGAGAGCACCTGACCATGTCCCATCGCAAGAAGACAATACGTTCCATGGATGACGATCTGAATGCATCGCTGCGCCCGCTGCGAGAGAAAATCGATGCCATCGACGCGCAGTTGCTCAAGCTGCTCAATCAACGTGCGGCCATCGCGCTGGAGGTCGGCGAGGTCAAGAAGCGTTTCGGCGCGCCCGTGTTTCGGCCCGAGCGGGAGCTGCAGGTGATTTCGCGGCTCCAGCAGGCGAACGACGGGCCTTTGTACGGCGACAACCTCGCGTCGATCTGGCGCGAGATCATGTCTGCGAGCCGGGCGCTCGAGAAAGTCATGACGGTGGCCTACCTGGGACCGGCGGGAACTTACAGCGAGCAGGCCGCGTTCTCTTATTTCGGCCAGAGCGTGAAAGGGTTGCCGTGCCCGTCGCTCGATGAAGTGTTCCGTGCGGTCGAGGCCGGCAGTGCGGACTTCGGCGTCGTGCCGGTCGAGAACTCGACCGAAGGCGTGGTGTCGCGCACGCTGGACCTGTTGCTCCAAAGCCCCCTGACGATCGGCGGCGAAGTGGCGTTGCCGATTCATCACAATCTGATGTCGCAGTCCGGCACGCTCGAGGGCGTGACACGCATCTGCTCGCACGCCCAGTCGCTCGCACAGTGCCAGCACTGGCTGTCGGCGCACTTGCCCAAACTCGAGCGGCAGGCGGTGGCGAGCAATGCCGAAGCGGCGCGCATGGCGTCGACCGATCCGACCGTGGCCGCCATCGCAGGCGAATCGGCGGCCACGCAATACGGTTTGCAGATCGCGTTCTCGCACGTGCAGGACGATCCGCACAACCGCACGCGCTTCGTCGTGATCGGCACACAGGATGCCGCCCCGAGCGGCCGCGATCAGACGTCGCTGATCCTGTCGGTGCCCAATCGCGCCGGTGCCGTCGTCGCACTGCTCGAGCCGCTCGCGAACAACGGCGTGTCGATGACCCGTTTCGAGTCGCGTCCGGCCAAGAGCGGTGCCTGGGAGTATTACTTCTACATCGACTTCGAAGGCCACAGGGACGATCCGAACGTGGCCCGGGCGCTCGACGCATTGCGCCAGAACGCGGCCTACTGCAAGGTGCTCGGGTCGTACCCGCGCTCCGCATGAACACCATGCGCGTGAACAGACTTGTCATCTGCGGCGTTGGCCTGATCGGCGGCTCGCTGGCGCGTGCGCTCAAGGCGGCGGGCGCCGTGGGCGAAGTCGTTGGCGTCGGGCGCAGCGAGGCATCGCTCGCGCGAGCGCGCGAGCTGGGCGTGATCGATCGTGCCGCGACATCGATGGCGCAAGACGTACCCGGCGCAGACATCGTCGTGCTCGCCGCGCCGGTGGCGCAGACGCCCGCGTTGCTCGCCGCGATTCGTCCACATCTGGGCGGCGGCACACTCGTGACCGACGCGGGCAGCACGAAGAGCGACGCGGTGGCCGCTGCTCGCGCGGCGCTGGACGACGAGGCGTGGCGCTTCGTGCCGGGCCATCCGATTGCGGGCGCGGAACTGTCCGGCGTCGACGCCGCGAAGGCCGACCTCTATCGCGATCGGCGCGTGGTGCTTTGCCCACAGGCGGTGAACCGTGCGCAAGACGTCGCCCGGGTGCGCGCCATGTGGGAGGCCACGGGCGCGCGGGTGTCGGAAATGTCAGAGACGCAGCACGATCGGGTTTTCGCGTCGGTCAGCCATCTGCCGCACGTGCTGTCGTATGCGCTTATCGCGCAGATTCTGGAGGCCCCCGATGCCGCGCTGAAATTCGGTTTCGCGGGCGGTGGCTTTCGGGATTTCACGCGCATTGCCGCCTCCAATCCGGAGATGTGGCGCGATATCTGCGTGGCTAATCGCGACGCCCTGCTCGCTGAGCTCGACGGCTATCTCGCCACGCTCGGCGCGTTGCGCCAATTGATCGACGCCGGCGACGGCGCCGGTCTGGAGGCCATCTTCGCTCGCACGAGTCAGGCGCGAACGGACTGGGCCAAGCAACAGGAAAAGTAATGGAAACGCTCGATCTCGGCCCTTACGGCCATGCCGAAGGCACGCTGCGCCTGCCCGGCTCCAAAAGTATCTCGAACCGTGTGCTGCTGCTCGCCGCGCTCTCGCACGGCACGACGCGCGTGCGCGATCTGCTCGCGTCGGACGACACGCAGGTCATGCTCGACGCACTGGCCGCGCTGGGCGTGGCGTGCACGCAGGTCGGCAACACGCGTGACTTCGTCGTCGAGGGGTGTGGCGGGGAGTTTCCGGTGAAGGCGGCCAAGCTGTTCATGGGCAATGCCGGCACGGCCATTCGTCCGCTGACGGCAGCGCTCTCGCTCAGCCACGGCGACTACGAAGTCTCGGGCGTGGCGCGCATGCACGAGCGTCCGATCGGGGATCTGGTCGACGGGCTGCGGCAACTCGGCGCGCACATCGACTATCTGGGCAATCCGGGTTACCCGCCGTTGCATATCAAGCCTGCGGACGTGGCTGCGCCCACTGCGCCGATTCGCGTGCGCGGGGACGTCTCGAGTCAGTTCCTGACCGCGTTGCTGCTCACGCTGCCGCTACTGCCCTCGGCCTCGGGCGAGATTGTCGTGGAGGTGGAAGGCGAGTTGATCTCGAAGCCATACATCGAGATCACGCTGCGTTTGCTGCGCCGTTTCGGCATCGACGTCCGGCAGGACGGATGGTCGCGCTTCGCGTTGCCCGCGGCTGGCGCCGACGGCCCGAAATACCGGAGCCCCGGGGAGATCCGAGTGGAGGGCGATGCCTCGTCGGCGTCGTACTTCCTCGCGGCAGGCGCCATCGGCGGTGGGCCGATGCGCGTGGAGGGCGTGGGCCGCGACAGCATTCAGGGCGACGTGCGCTTCGTCGACGCGCTCGCCGCGATGGGGGCGAAGGTCACGTTGCACGACAATGCGATCGAGGTGCATGGCGTGGACACGCCGAGCGGCAAGCTGCGCGCGCTGGATATGGACTTCAACCACATTCCGGATGCCGCGATGACAATCGCCGTGGCGGCGCTGTTTGCTGACGGTACGACCACCCTGCGAAACATCGCGAGCTGGCGCGTGAAGGAGACCGACCGGCTCACGGCGATGGCGACGGAACTGCGCAAGGTTGGCGCGACCGTGGAAGAGGGGGCGGACTATCTGCGAGTGACGCCTCCGACGGCGCTCACGCCGAACGCCGCCATCGACACCTACGACGATCATCGAATGGCAATGTGCTTCTCGCTGGTAAGCCTTGGCGGCGTGCCGGTGACGATCAACGACCCGAAGTGCGTGGGCAAGACGTTCCCGACTTACTTCACCGAGTTCGTCCGCGTCGCGTCGTAATGCAGATTCGTGGTTTGCGCCTCGCCGCCGTGACCGTCGATCAATAGCGCCGGGAGGAGTGCCAGTCCGCGCGAGAGGACGGTGTCCCGGTGGGTGGCGCGCAACGTGCGTCGCACTGTCGCCGGAGACGATCGCGATCTCGCAGAGTCCCCACAACGCCAGCGAGGTGCGGCGGCTATACTGGCTACGAGAGAGCTGCGCGAGGTCGCGTCCGGTGACGAGGCCGACGCGCGCTGCCAGCCATTGCAGCAACAGCGCCATCACGCTCGAGAGCAGGACGACGCACAGCAGCGTGTAGCCGTAGCGCGCGCCTCCGGCAATGGCGGTTGCCTAATTGCCCGGATCCATATAGCCCGCGGCAACGAGCGTGCCGGCGCCCGCGAAACCCATCCATCCCCGGCCAGGCGCGGGAAGGGTTCCCGGGCGTTGGGCGATGGCCCTCGATCGGGGCCGCCTAAGCGATAATCGCGGCTTTGCACGTCGGTCACTTCTTCCGGAACGCCGGCGGTGCATACATCTAAATGATAATCATTGTTATTTAGATGGGAAGTATATTTTTCAATGTGTTGAATAGACAGAGACGAAGGGATGCCTGATTTGACGGTGGTGGACGACTCGATTCCGGTCATTACGGTGGACGGCCCGACGGCGTCCGGCAAGGGCACGGTGGCGCACCGCGTGGCCGACGCGCTGGGCTTTCACTACCTCGACAGCGGGGCGCTGTACCGGTTGACGGCGCTGGCGAGCGCGCGCCACGGCATCGATCCGGACGACGTCGGCGCGCTCACGGTGCTGGCCGAGACGCTCGACGTTCGTTTTCGCGACCAGCGCGTATGGCTGGCCGGCGAAGACGTGACCGACGCGATCCGCGCCGAAGCCATCGGCAACCGCGCATCGAGCATTGCCGTGCACAAGCCGGTGCGCCAGGCGCTCGTGGGCCTGCAGCGGGGCTTCAAGACCGCGCCGGGCCTGGTGGCGGACGGTCGGGACATGGGGACGGTGATCTTCCCGGAGGCCGATCTCAAGGTGTTTTTGACCGCCAGCGCGCAGGCGCGTGCCGAGAGGCGGTATAAGCAATTGATAGAAAAAGGATTTTCTGCTAACATAGACAGTCTCATGCTGGATCTTGAGGCGCGTGACGCGCGGGATCGTACCCGTGCCGAGGCGCCGCTGCGGCCGGCAGAGGGTGCGCGGGTGCTCGATACATCGGGGCTCAACGTCGAACAGGCGGTGGCCCAGGTGCTCGAATGGTTCGCGCAGGTGCAGTACCCGCAAGGCGCCTGACCGAATGTTTCATGCAGTCATTCGGCCCGGCTTTGTTTAACCTTTAACCCAACCGTTGTACGTGAGCGTCAGTCCCCCTTACGGCAGACGAACGTCAGCGGCGTAATCCACTTTTATGTCCGACCTGCAAACCTCGACCAACGAATCTTTCGCGGCACTTTTCGAAGAGTCGCTCTCCCGCCAAGACATGCGTGCTGGTGAAGTCATCAGCGCAGAAGTCGTGCGGGTTGACCACAACTTCGTGGTCGTCAACGCCGGCCTCAAGTCCGAAGCGTACATCCCCATCGAAGAATTCCTGAATGATCAGGGCGAGGTCGAAGTTCAGGCCGGCGACTTTGTTTCCGTGGCGATCGACGCCCTGGAAAACGGCTACGGCGACACCGTGCTGTCGCGCGACAAGGCCAAGCGTCTGGCTTCGTGGCTGCAACTGGAAAAGGCCCTGGAATCGGGCGACCTCGTGACCGGTACGATCACCGGCAAGGTCAAGGGCGGTCTGACCGTGATGGTCAACGGCATCCGTGCGTTCCTGCCGGGCTCGCTGGTTGACACGCGTCCGGTCAAGGACACGACCCCCTACGAAGGCAAGACCCTCGAATTCAAGGTCATCAAGCTCGACCGCAAGCGCAACAACGTTGTGCTCTCGCGCCGCGCGGTGATCGAGGCCACGCAGGGCGAAGAGCGCGCCAAGCTGCTCGAAACGCTCAAGGAAGGCGCGATCGTCAAGGGCGTGGTCAAGAACATCACCGACTACGGTGCATTCGTCGACCTCGGCGGCATCGACGGCCTGCTGCACATCACCGACATCGCATGGCGCCGCGTGCGTCACCCGAGCGAAGTTCTGTCGGTCGGCCAGGAAGTCACTGCGAAGATCCTCAAGTTCGACCAGGAGAAGGGTCGCGTCTCGCTGGGCGTCAAGCAACTCGGCGAAGATCCGTGGGAAGGCATCGCTCGCCGTTACCCGCAAGGCACCCGCCTGTTCGGCAAGGTCACCAACATCACCGACTACGGCGCGTTCGTCGAAGTGGAATCGGGCATCGAAGGCCTGGTTCACGTCTCGGAAATGGATTGGACGAACAAGAACGTTGCTCCGACCAAGGTTGTCCAACTCGGCGACGAAGTCGAAGTCATGGTGCTCGAGATCGACGAAGACCGTCGTCGTATCAGCCTTGGCATGAAGCAGTGCAAGCCGAACCCGTGGGACGACTTCTCGCGCAACTTCAAGAAGGGCGACAAGATCAAGGGCGCGATCAAGTCGATCACCGACTTCGGCGTGTTCATCGGTCTGCCGGGCGGTATCGACGGCCTGGTCCACCTGTCGGACCTGTCGTGGAGCGAAGCTGGCGAAGAGGCCGTGCGCAAGTACAAGAAGGGCGACGAAGTCGAAGCCGTGGTGCTGGGCATCGATGTCGAGAAGGAGCGCATCTCGCTGGGTATCAAGCAACTCGAAGGCGATCCGTTCAACACCTTCGTGGCCATCAACGACAAGGGCTCGATCGTCAACGGCACGGTCAAGTCGGTTGACGCCAAGGGCGCTGTCGTGTCGCTGGGTGAGGATGTCGAGGGCTACCTGCGCGCTTCGGAAATCTCGCAGGACCGCGTGGAAGATGCTCGCAACGTGCTCAAGGATGGTGACGCCGTCAACGTGATGATCGTCAACATCGACCGCAAGTCGCGCAACATCAACCTGTCGATCAAGGCTAAGGATTCGGCTGAGCAGCAAGAAGCGATGAGCAAGCTGTCGTCGGATAGCTCGGCAGCGAGCGGCACCACGAACCTGGGTGCGCTGCTCAAGGCCAAGCTGGACAGCCAGAATCAGTAAGGTCCACGGCCTATGACCAAGTCTGAATTGGTCAACCAGTTGGCGGCGCGGTTTCCCCAGTTGGTGCTCAAGGATGCCGATTTCGCGGTGAAGACGATTCTCGACGCGATGGCCGATGCGCTTGCGCGCGGTCATCGAATCGAAATCCGCGGTTTCGGCAGCTTCGGGCTCAACCGCCGGCCACCGCGCGTCGGCCGCAACCCCAAGTCGGGCGAGAAGGTGATGGTGCCGGAGAAATTCGTGCCGCACTTCAAGCCGGGCAAGGAGCTGCGTGAGCGGGTTGATCACAAGGCGTCGGACCAATAAGGCCCTTTGGGATCTACTACGCAAGAAAAGCGCCTTCGGGCGCTTTTTTTGCATCTGGCGCATGCGTGTGCGCGCATTTGCCGAAATGTGAAGCGCACTGCAGGAACGACGCCTCTCAGGGCACATCCGGTACAATACGCGCACGTGCCGGCCCGGCGCGGCGACGGCATGGCAGCGGCGTGCGCGGGCGGTTCACATCGCACAACATACGGCAGGCCTGCCGCAGGAGCCTTTCGGCATGAAGCTGATTGTTTGGATCATTCGTCTCATCGTGTTCGTGGTGTTGCTGTGTCTCGCGCTCGCCAACACGGGAGAGGTCACGTTGAACCTGTTCCTGGGCCGCACGTGGACGGCGCCGCTGATCATGATCGGCCTGGCATTTTTCGTCGTGGGTGGCGTCATCGGGGTGCTCGCTACGCTGCCGAGCCTGATGCGGCAACGTCTGGAACTGCGTCGCGCGCGACGCGATCTGGCCCGTGCCCAGCGCGATCCCGAGGCGAGCGATCAGCCCCCCATGCTGCCGCCGGTCTAAGGCGACAGCGACGCGGCACGCGAAGCACGCCATCTTCATCGACTGTTTCAACGACAACACGCTTTCATGGAATTCGAGGTCTGGTGGCTTCTGGCCATCCCCGTGATCTTCGGCTGCGGCTGGGTGGCCGCGCGCCTGGATCTGCGCAGCCTGCTCTCGGAGAGCCGCAATTTGCCGGCGTCCTATTTCCGAGGGCTGAACTTTCTGCTCAACGAGCAGCCCGACAAGGCCATCGACGCCTTCATCGAGGTCGCCAAGCTCGATCCGGAAACCACCGAACTGCACTTCGCGCTGGGCAGCCTGTTCCGCCGTCGCGGCGAGACGGAGCGCGCCATTCGCGTGCATCAGAACCTGCTCTCGCGCGACGATCTGCCGCAAGCCGACCAGGAGCATGCGCTCTACGAGCTTGGCCACGACTTCCTCAAGGCGGGGCTGCTCGATCGCGCCGAAGAGGCGTTCGGCCGTCTGCACACGGGCGCCTATGCAAAGGCCGCGCAGCACGCCAAGCTCACCATCTATCAGATCGAGAAGGAATGGCGCAAGGCGCTCTCCGAGGCCGAGACGCTGAGCGAGCTCGATCCGGCGGTGTCCTACCGCAAGGAGATCGCGCAGTTCCACTGCGAGTTGGCGCAGGAAGCGTTGCAGCGAAAGGACACCGAAGCGGTCTCGCGCGAGCTCGACGCCGCGCTCGCCGTCAACCCCGCCAACGTGCGCGCGCCGCTGTTGCGCGGCGACATGCTGCTCGCCGCGGGCGATGCGGCCGGTGCGCTCGCCGTACTGCGCACCATCGAAGCGCAGAATCCCGTGTATCTCGGCCTCGCGGCCAAGCGCCTGATGCGCGCCTACGAGGCGCTCGGTCGTGCGCCCGAAGGACTCGCCACGCTGCGCGACGCGCTGCGCAGGAATCCGTCGGACGATCTACTGGAGATCGTCTATGAGAAGACGGTGGCCCTCGAAGGCCCCGAAGCCGCGCTCAAGCTCATGCGCGAGCTCATGCACCGGGCGCCGAGCGCGCCGGGCATGGCGCGTCTGCTCGAAGCGCACGCCGCCACGGCGCACGGCGACACGCAAGCCGATCTCGCGCTCATGGGCAAGCTCATCACGCAGCGCACCAAGTCGCTGCCGCGCTACGTGTGCGATCAATGCGGCTTCCGCGCGCGACTGTTCTACTGGCAATGCCCCGGCTGTAACGGCTGGGAGACCTATACGCCGCGACGTGCCGACGTGCCGGCGGCCTCCTAATTTCCTCAAGTTCGCGCAATCATGAAAGTCACCATCATCGGCTCCGGTTACGTCGGCCTCGTTACGGGCGCCTGCCTGGCGGACGTCGGCAACGACGTGTTCTGCCTCGACGTCGATCCGCGCAAGATCGACATCCTGAACAACGGCGGCGTGCCGATTCACGAACCCGGCCTGCAGGAAATCATCGCGCGCAACCGCGAAGCCGGCCGTCTGCAATTCTCGACGGATGTCGAGGCGTCCGTCGCGCATGGCGACGTTCAGTTCATCGCCGTGGGCACGCCGCCGGACGAAGACGGCTCGGCGGATCTCCAATACGTCGTTGCCGCCGCGCGCAACATCGGCCGCTACGCGAAGGGTTTCAAGGTCATCGTCGACAAGTCGACGGTGCCCGTCGGTACGGCGGACAAAGTCCGTGCCGCCGTGGCCGAAGAGCTCGCCAAACGCGGCGAAAACGTGGCGTTCTCGGTTGTCTCCAACCCCGAATTCCTGAAAGAGGGCGCGGCGGTGGACGACTTCATGCGCCCCGATCGCATCGTGATCGGCGTGGATGACGACGCCAACGGCCAGCAGGCGCGCGCCATGATGAAGCGGCTGTACTCGCCGTTCAACCGCAATCACGAACGCACCCTGTACATGGACGTGCGCTCGGCCGAATTCACGAAGTACGCCGCCAACGCCATGCTGGCCACGCGCATCTCGTTCATGAACGAGCTGGCCAACCTGGCCGATCGCGTGGGCGTGGACATCGAAGACGTGCGTCAGGGCATCGGCTCGGACCCGCGCATCGGCTACCACTTCCTGTATGCGGGCTGCGGCTATGGCGGCTCGTGCTTCCCCAAGGACGTGCAGGCGCTCGTGCGCACGGCGGAAGACTACGGTCTGCCCCTGCGCATCCTGAACGCGGTCGAAGCCGTCAACGAAACGCAGAAGGCCGTGCTGATCGACAAGATCGTGGCGCGGCTGGGCGAGGACCTGTCGGACAAGACGTTCGCTCTGTGGGGGCTGGCGTTCAAGCCGAACACCGACGACATGCGTGAAGCGCCGAGCCGCCGTGTGATCGCGGAGCTGGTGCGTCGCGGCGCCCGCGTGCGCGCCTATGACCCGGTCGCTCTCGAAGAGGCCCGGCGCGTGATCGCGCTCGACTTCGCGAACGATCCGGCCGCGCATGCGCGCGTCGAGTTCTGCGCGACGCAAAACGATACGCTCGCCGGCGCCGACGCGCTCGTAATCGTGACCGAATGGAAAGCGTTCCGCAGCCCCGATTTCGCGCGCGTGAAGGGCGCGCTGTCGCTGCCGCTGATCTTCGATGGCCGCAACCTGTACGATCCGGAAGCCATGAAGGAACTGGGCATCGAGTACCACGGCATTGGCCGCGGTTTGCACGAAGCCGCCTGAATCTCGAGGAGTGACGGATGACTTCGACGGCAACTTCGCTCACACGCACGGTGCAGGCGCCGGGCGTGCCCAACCTGCCTCGTGAGGCGTTTGCCCGCGCGCGCGTGCTGATCGTCGGTGACGTGATGCTCGACCGCTATTGGTTCGGCGACGTCAACCGCATCTCGCCCGAGGCGCCCGTGCCGGTGGTGCACGTCAAGCGCAACGAAGAGCGTCTCGGCGGCGCCGCAAACGTGGCGCTCAACGCAACCTCGCTCGGTGCGCAGGCGGGCCTGCTGTGCGTGCTCGGCGAGGACGAGCCGGGCGCGCGCGTGGCCGAGCTGCTCGGTGCGAGCGGCGTGAACGCGTTCGTCACGCGCGACGCCGATCTCGCCACGACGATCAAGCTGCGCATCGTCTCACGCCAGCAGCAACTGCTGCGCATCGACTTCGAGAACCAGCCGGCGCGCGAAGTGCTGCTGGCGGTGCTAGACCAGTACCGTCAACTGTTGGCCAACTACGACGTCGTGCTGCTCTCCGACTATGCCAAGGGCGGCCTCACACACGTGCAGCCCATGATTGAAGCGGCGCGCGCGGCGGGCAAGCCGGTGCTCGTCGATCCCAAGGGCAGCGATTACGAGCGCTATCGCGGCGCGACGATCCTCACGCCGAACCGCTCGGAATTGCAGCAGGTCGTGGGCGAATGGCGCTCGGAAGACGATCTCATGGCGCGTGCGCAAAACCTGCGCGAGTCGCTGAGTCTCGAAGCGTTGCTGCTCACGCGTTCGGAGGAAGGCATGACGCTTTTCACCGCGGGCGGCGCGCTGCACGTACCGGCACAAGCGCGCGAGGTCTATGATGTCTCGGGAGCGGGCGACACCGTGATCGCCACGCTTGCCGCGTCGCTCTCGGCGGGCCTGCCGCTCGAGCAGGCCGTCGTCCTCGCCAACCGTGCGGGCAGTATCGTCGTGGGCAAGCTCGGCACGGCGACCGTGAACTACACCGAACTCTTTTCCGAACTGACATGACCATCATCGTGACCGGCGCCGCGGGCTTCATCGGCGCCAACCTCGTCAAGGCCCTCAACGAGCGCGGCGAGACCGACATCGTGGCGGTCGACAACCTCACGCGCGCCGACAAGTTCCGCAATCTGGTCGACTGCGAGATCAGCGACTACCTCGACAAGAACGACTTCGTCGCGCGCTTCGAGCGCCGCGAATTCGGCCGCGTGCGGGCGATCTTCCACGAGGGCGCATGCTCCGACACCATGGAGACGGACGGCCGCTACATGATGGAGAACAACTTCCGCTACACGCGCGCGTTGTTCGAAGCCTGTCAGGCGCAGACCGTGCCGTTCCTCTACGCGTCGTCGGCCGCCACGTATGGTGCGTCGGAGACCTTCGTCGAGACGCGCGAATACGAGAAGCCGCTCAACGTCTACGGCTACTCCAAATTCCTGTTCGACCAGATCGTGCGTCGCGCCATGCGCGAGGCGGGCGGCAAGTTGCCCAGCCAGGTCGCCGGCTTCCGTTACTTCAACGTGTACGGCCCGCGCGAAGCGCACAAGGGCCGCATGGCATCGGTGGCGTTTCACAACTTCAACGAATTCCGCGCCAACGGCCGCGTGAAGCTCTTCGGCGAATACAACGGCTACGCCGCCGGCACGCAAAGCCGCGACTTCGTCTCCGTCGAGGACGTCGTCAAGGTGAACCTGCACTTCTTCGATCATCCCGAGCGAAGCGGCATCTTCAACCTCGGCACCGGACGCGCCCAGCCGTTCAACGACATCGCGCTCGCCGTGATCAACACGCTGCGTGCACAGGCGGGCGAGGCGGCGCTCTCGCTCGACGAGATGGTGCAGCAGGGCCTGATCGAATACATCCCGTTCCCGGACGCGCTGCGCGGCAAGTACCAGTGTTTCACCCAGGCGAATATCGACCATCTGCGCCAGGCCGGCGGCTATCAGCAGCCGTTCTACACCGTGGGCGAGGGGGTGTCGCGTTACGTGCGCTGGCTGCTCGCGCAATAAGCGGTGCTCACCGAAGGTGATGCGGACGGGGAGCCCAGGCGGCTCCCCGTCTCGTTTGATGTCATCCGGAAGCGATCCGCGGCGTTAACATGAAGTAGGGAAGTCGCGTGGAAGCAGAGAGGTCCGGCCCGACGGAAAAGACGGCGAAGGGCGCACATCGATGAGGCGCCGGAGGGCAGGCGGGACAGGAGGCCGTCCGCGAGGCGGGACGGGGGCGGCAGTCCCGGCCACTCATGGCGGCTGCGCGGCTTGCCGTGGCGGGTGTTGTGATGTGGCAGGCAGTGCCGGGCGCGAGTTCGCGGCGGCGAAAGGGAGGGCGTGATGCCCGGCTGTCGTATGCCGTGCGTCATTGCCATTGGCGTGAGCCGGGCCGTTGCCGTTCGAATGCACCGGACGCGAGACGGAACAAGGCGGCAGCGGTGGCCGGCTCGTCTTGACGAGGATCGCATCATGCTTCGCAAACTCTTGCTGGCGGTGGTTGCCTTTTTCACCCTCTGCGGCCTGGCGATGGCCGCGGTCGACATCAATACCGCCGATCAGGCACAACTCGAAACGCTCAAGGGCATCGGGCCGGTCAAGTCCAAAGCCATTATCGACGAACGTAACGCTCACGGCCCTTACAAGGACGCCGCCGACCTGGCCAAACGCGTCAAGGGGCTCGGTAACAAGTCGGTCGCCACACTGCAGGCCGAGGGCATGACGATTGGCGGGCAGGGTGCTGTCGCACCGGCCGCCCCCGCTGCCACGGCGTCCGCCAAGCCCGCGCCGGCGCCGGCCGCGCCGACGGTCCCCGCCACGCCGGCCAGGCCGGCCAAGCCGACGACGCCGTCGGCTACCGCAACGCAGCCGGCGCCGGCAGCGGCAACCATCCCGGGCGCCAAGCCGGGGGCGACGGCGCCTGCGCCCGCGGCGGCCCCGGCCACCGGTGCCAACGCCAACGCCGGCGCGACGTCCCCCGTCACCGGGCCAGCGGCGAGCGCGGCGCCCACGAAGGCGTCGAAGTCGAAGAAGACGAAGGACGCCAAGGCGGCAGCCGCGCCGGCGCCGGCTTCGGCGGCCGATGCGGCGAGCGCAAAGCCGTCCAGAGCGAAGAAGTCGAAGGCGCCCGCCACGACAGGCGAGCCGAAGGCCTGAGCGCTGCGCCGGCCGGGATCGTGCGCGACGCCCGGCCGGGAGACCATACCCGGAGCGCGGACTTGGCCGGTGGATTAGAATGTTCCGATTCCCGACCGAAAAAGCTTAAGCGCAATGGCCTATAAGACTATCGAAGACACCATCGGCAATACACCGCTGGTGCAACTGATGCGTTTGCCCGACGACGAAATCCGTCGCCGCAACAACGTGATTCTCGGCAAGCTCGAGGGCAACAACCCGGCCGGTTCGGTGAAGGACCGCCCGGCGCTGTCGATGATCAAGCACGCCGAAGCGCGCGGGCGCATCAAGCCGGGCGACACGCTCATCGAAGCCACGTCGGGCAACACCGGCATCGCGCTGGCGATGGCCGCGGCCATTCGCGGCTACAAGATGGTGCTGATCATGCCGGAGGATCTCTCGATCGAGCGTCGTCAGAGCATGGGCGCCTACGGCGCGCAGATCATCCTCACGCCGGTCAAGGGCGGCATGGAATATGCGCGCGACCTGGCCGAGCAGATGCAGCGCGACGGCCGCGGCATCATCCTCGACCAGTTCTCCAACCCGGACAACCCGCTCGCCCACTACGAAACCACCGGGCCGGAAATCTGGCGCGATACCGAAGGGCGCATCACGCACTTCGTCTCCGCGATGGGGACGACCGGCACGATCATGGGCGTTTCGCAATACCTCAAGGAGCAGAACCCGGCAATCCAGATCGTCGGCGCGGAGCCGGCCGAAGGCTCGCGCATCCCGGGCATCCGCAAGTGGCCGGAAGCCTATCTGCCGAAGATCTTCGACCGCGCGCGCGTCGACCGCACGGTCTCGGTGACGCAGTCCGATGCCGAAATCATGGCGCGCCGTCTTGCCGCCGAAGAGGGCATCTTCTGCGGTATCTCGGCCGCGGGCGCCTGCCAGATCGCGCTCAACCTCGCGCATGAAGTCGAAAACGCGACGATCGTGTTCGTCGTGTGCGATCGTGGCGACCGTTACCTTTCGACGGGCGTGTTCCCGGCCTGAGGCGCGGGCGGAACGTCGCCCGGACGTTCGTCCGGCCATCAACGAGAAACGGGACCCGCGGGTCCCGTTTCTCATGGCGGTTTCGGCGACCAGGCCGGAGCGGGGGCGCGGGCCACGGCCGACGCCAAAGCCCGCACCGAGCCGAGCCTAAGCCCGAGGCGGAGCTCACGGCGCGCGAGCGGCCTTGATCGCGTCCGCGAGGTCGTACACCGACATGGCGTAGAAGAAACTGCGGTTGTAGCGCGTGAGCACGTAGAAGTTGGTCAGCCCCATGCGGTACTGCGTCGCCTGACCGGGGGTGGGCAGATCGACGATGAGCACCGGCGTGTCGAGCGACGCGCCCACGTCGAGCCGCGGCTCGTTCATCAGCATGCCCGCCTTGATGAAGTCGCCGAGTTTCCAGTGCGGCTCCGGCTGTCCGTCGGCACCGGCTTCGGCAAGCCCCTGGCTGCCGCGATCGGCGGCGATGTTCCATACGATCGGCTGGCCGGACTGCCAGCCGTGCTGCTTCAGGAAGTTGGCCACGCTGCCGATGGCGTCCGCCACGTCGTTGCTCAGGTTGATCTTGCCGTCGCCGCTGTAGTCGACGGCGTAGTTGCGAATCGACGACGGCATGAACTGCGCAATGCCGATGGCACCCGCGTATGAACCGTAGATGCTGAACGGATCGACGCCGCGCTCGCGCGCATAGAGCAGCAGGTTCTCCAGCTCGTTGCGAAACAGCGCCATGCGCTCGGAGCGATTGCGCGCCGGCGGGTAGTCGAATGCAAGCGTAGTGAGTGCGTCGATGGTGCGGAAGTTGCCCATGTTGCGCCCGTAGATCGTCTCCACGCCGATGATGGCGACGATGATTTCCTCGGGTACGCCGTATTGCCGCGCGGCGCGAGCCAGCGTGGCCGCATTCTGATTCCAGAATCGCACGCCGCCGTTGATGCGCGTGTTGTCGAGAAAACGTTTCTCGTAGTTGGTCCAGTTCTTCTGTCCCGGCACGGCCGGCGGTGCGGCCAGACGCGCCGCCGTCTGCGAGAACACCACGCGCGAGAAGATCCTCTGCAACTCGGCGCGATCGAAGCCGTCGCGCGCGACGATGTCGTTGATGAACGCATCGACCTCCGGATGGGCGGCGTAGCGCTGCGGCACCACCTCTTCCTCGAACTCCGTTTGCGCGACCGGCTTCGCACGCGTCTGTGCGTGCGCGAGCGTGGCGCCGAGCGCAAGCGCCCCGATGCAAAGCGCGGCGCCGAGCGCACGGGCCCAGCGTGACAGGCGTGGCAGGTGCGGCAGGTGCGGCAGGTGCGGCAGGGGGGCGCTGCGCGAAACGTTGCCGAGGGCCGCGTGAAGACGGGGCAGACGGCCAGTGTCCGGTCGATGGGTGAGGCGCGAGGGCGCCGGCGAGAGTGAGTCGTACATCCGTACCGGTGATGTCATGCTGTCTGTCAGGCCTGTATGAAGTCGAAATACGATGCCGGCGTGCGGGCCAACGTCGCGTTAGTCGCGTTGAGGCCGTCATCAGTTCGCGCACCGATCACTCGATGTGCGCCGCTGCGTCGAGCGTCAACCTTTCATGCCGGCGTGCGCCGTCCCGAAATTCGGGAGATCGGCCCTTGCCGGCTGACACGGGTCTGCTGGGAGACTGTCTGGCAGTATAACCGAGTGCACCTGTGATACCTTTAGGCCTGTGCATTGTCCGTGACAGTGCTCATGGGGGATGCCGGCCATCGGCGCGCGTTTGCCGATGCACTCGGCACACGCTCGCCAGGCACCACGCCCGGCCGCTACCGGACGTGGAGACGACGGCGCGGCGGGCATCCCCCGCCCGACCAATATAACGATACGAAGCGATAGGCGAGACATCGAATGGCTACCGGGTTTTATACGCATCCCGATTGCATCCGTCACGAGATGGGCGAGTGGCATCCGGAATGTCCCGCGCGGCTGCGCGCCATCGAGGATCAGTTGATCGCCGGGCGCATCGACGGCCTGCTCGAGCGGCGCGAGGCGCCGGTGGTCGACGAGGCCAGCCTGCTGCGCGTGCATACGCAGGAGCACATCGACTTCGTTCGCGACAGCATCCCCGAGTCAGGCTATTTCCCGATCGATCCCGATACGCTGCTCAATCCATATTCCTGGCGCGCCGCCACGCGTGCGGCCGGCGCCGCCGTGGCGGCCACCGATGCCGTCATTCGCGGCGAACTCGACAACGCCTTCTGCAGCGTGCGTCCGCCGGGCCATCACGCCACGCCCACGCGCGCCATGGGCTTCTGCCTGCTCAACAACGTGGCGGTCGCCGCGGCGCATGCGCTCGAAGTGCACGGCCTGTCGCGCGTGGCGATCGTCGACTTCGACGTGCATCACGGCAACGGCACCGAGGCGGCCTTCGCCAACGACGAACGCGTACTGATGTGCGGCATCTTCCAGCATCCGTTCTACCCGTTCTCGGGCGCCGATCATCCGGCGCCGAACATGCTCAACATCCCGCTCGCCGCGCGCACGTCCGGCATGGCCGCGCGCGAGGCGATCGACTATGGCTGGCTCGGACAGCTCGACGCGTTCCGTCCCGAAATGATCTTCTTCTCGGCCGGGTTCGATGCGCACCGCGAAGACGATCTCGGCAACCTCGGTCTCACCGAGGCCGACTTCACGTGGATCACCGAACGCGTGAAAGCTGTCGCGGATCGCCATGCGAACGGACGCATCGTGAGCTGCCTCGAGGGCGGATACAACCTGTCGGCGCTCGGGCGCAGCGTCGTCGCCCATCTGAAGGTGCTCGCCGACGTCTGACCAACATGCGATGTCGCGCGCCCGTCACGGGGCATGCGACGCAGGAGGCGACCATGACGGCATCCGATACGGCGGGCGCATCGCCCGAACCCCTCGTTCTCGTCTCGCGCGGCGAAGGCGATCTCGCCGGCGTGCTCACGCTCACGCTCAACCGGCCGCGCCACTTCAACGCGCTCTCCGAAGCCATGCTCGACGCGCTGCAGCGCGCGCTCGACGACACCGCGCGGGACGCCGGTGCTCGCGTGGTCGTGCTCGCGGCATCGGGGGCGGCGTTCTGCGCCGGGCACGACCTCAAGGAGATGCGCGCGCAGCCCTCGCTCGACGACTATCGCAAGCTCTTCGACCAGTGCACGCGCGTCATGATGACGATGCAGCGCATGCCGCAGCCGGTCATCGCCCGCGTGCATGGTCTGGCCACGGCGGCCGGCTGTCAGCTCGTCGCGATGTGCGATCTGGCGGTGGCCGCGTCTGCCGCGCGGTTTGCCGTGTCGGGCATCAACGTGGGCCTGTTCTGCGCGACGCCGGGCGTGGCGCTGTCACGCAATCTGACGCGCAAGCAGGCGATGGAGATGCTGCTGACGGGCGAGTTCATCGACGCACCGACGGCTCGTGAGCGCGGGCTCGTCAATCGGGTCGTGCCGATGGAGCGGCTCGACGCGGAAGTGGCGGCGCTGTGCCGCTCGATTCTCGCGAAGCCGGCCGCCGCCGTGGCGGCGGGCAAGGGATTGTTCTACCGGCAACTGGAGACTGGCATCGAAGCCGCGTATCAAATGGCCGGGCAGACGATGGCGTGCAACATGATGGACGAATGCGCGCTCGAAGGCGTGCAGGCGTTCATCGAGAAGCGGCGCCCCGACTGGGCGCCCCCGACGGACTGAATGCCGCGCGGGCGTGCGGATCGTCGGCGCCGCCCTCGCGTTCCCCCGGCGCGCCCGTTGCTCGCCAGTCACCACTGCTTTTCCAGCACCAGCGGCCCCGGCGTCGCCGTGCGGCTCACGGCGTAACCGTTGCCGGTGAACCAGGCGCGCAGCGCTTTCACCATGTCGGGATTGCCGCACACCATGATGCGCGAGGTGGCCGGGTCGAGCGTCGCGCCCATGGCCTTTTCCAGTTCTCCCGAGGCGAGCAACGACGTGATGCGTCCGTACAGCGCGCCGGGCGTCTGCTCGCGCGTCACGCACACCGAGAAGCGCAGCTTCTTCACGAGCGACGGATCGACGTCGGGATGCGAGAAATGACGCAACTGCTCGTAGTACGCGAGGTCGCGTTCCCAGCGCACGCTATGCACGAGGAAGATGCGCTCGAAACGCTGCCAGACAGCGCGATCGCGCAGGATCGACACGAACGGCGCGAGGCCGGTGCCCGTGGCCAGCAGCCAGAGATCGTCGCCGCCCGTGAAGCGATCGAGGGTGAGAAAGCCGTAGGCCGTGTGGTCGACGAAAATCTCGTCACCCACTTTGAGCTGCGACATGCGCGGCGTGAGTTGCCCTTCGGGAATCGTGATGACATAGAACTCCAACGTATCTTCCGCGGGCGCGTTGACGAACGAGTACGCGCGCCATATCAGCTCGCCGTCGTCGCCCGGCAAGCCCAGCCGCACGAACTGTCCGGCCGTGAATTGCAGCGCGGCCGGGCGCGTGGTCTTGATGCTGAAGATCGTCGGCGTCCAGAAATGCATGCCGGTGACCGTTTGCGGCGAGTACTTCGTCTGCGCTTGCATGCCGTTGGCTCCTCGCGTTTTGCATACGACTTCAGTGTAACGCGGGGGGCGCATGCACGTGCCGAGACCCTGCTCGCGTGGCGGGTTCCGTCACACGCCCGAGGGTGTGTCGTGCGTGACCGGCTCGCCGGCGCGTGCCTTCGCAGTGTCGAGATGCCGCAGCAGCCACTGCGTCAGATCGTCGATGACCTGCTCGCGGTCGAGGTCATTGAGCGTCTCGTGGAAGTGCCCCGGATACAGGCGCAGCGTCTTGTCCTGCGAGCCGGCGTTGCCGTGGAACTGCTCGCTCGCCCACGGTGCGGTGAGCCGGTCGGCCGTGCCGTGAAAGATGTAGAGCGGCAGATGCAGGGCGCCGGCATTGGCGTGAATGCGCGCCATCGCGTCGAGCAGTTCGGCGGCCGTGCGGGCGGGCGTGCCGCGATAGGCGTTGAGCGGATCGGCCCTGGCGGTGCGAACGACGGACGCGTCGCGCGAGATCTTTGCCGGATCGATCTTGAATACGGGCATCTTCGGCAGCCAGCGCGACACCCAGCGGCCGGCCGCGACCATCCACGGCGCGACCGGCTCGCCGGGCCCCAGCGCCGGGCTGCTCAGCATCAGGCCGCGCACGTGCGCCGGCGCGCGCGTGATCGTATAGAGCGCGGCGATGGCGCCGCCCATGCTGTGGCCGAGCACGAACAGCGGCACGGGGCCGAATGTCGCGCGAACGTGGGTGAGGAAGATTTCCGTGTCGGCGAGATACTCGTCGAAGTGCCTGACGAAGACGCGCGCGCCGCCCGAGCGGCCGTGCCCGCGCAGATCGTAGGTGACGGTGGCGATGTCGAGCGCCGCGAAGTGGGCGGCCAGCGGCGCGTAGCGTCCGCCGTGCTCGCCCATGCCATGCACGATGGCCACGACGGCGCGCAGCGGCCGATCCGCGGCGCCGTCGGGCCGCCAGGTGTGCATGTGCAGCGACAGACCGTCACTGGCCTGAAGGCGCGATTCCGAATATGTGGCCATGGTCTCCTCCCGGCGTGCGGGCCGGCGAGCGTCGTGCGTGCGACGCGCATCGATGAAGTGGGCCATTCGATCATAGGCCCGCCGCACGCGGGGCAAAATCTCTAGAGGAAATGCACCACGAGGACACTGGCTGTACGTCGCGATTTGCATAAAAATAGCACGATCGTTCGGGGCTGCGAGACCAGGCCAGGCCGGCGTCCGACGGGTTCCGGCACCGTTATCGCGAGGATCGCGCATCCGCGGCGCAGAGGTAAGGGGGGACTCCCTTGTTTGCCATAAAATGCCGCAAATGTGCAATAAATGCGTCATCCGTCGTGTGGTTATAATGGCAGCGGATTGACGTAAACGTAACTTTGGAGCGAGTTCATGAAGATCCTGGTACCGGTCAAACGGGTAGTGGATTACAACGTAAAGGTTCGGGTGAAGAGCGACGGGAGTGGCGTCGACATCGCGA
>NZ_NJGW02000023.1:0-74642 GCF_002216225.1 Pandoraea sp. CB10b_02 | reverse complement strand
AGGACCGTGAAACGACTCCACGCCGATGATAGTGCGGATTCCCGTGTGAAAGTAGGTAATCGTCAGGCTCCCCTTAAAAACCCCTTGCCAGGCGCCTGGTAAGGGGTTTTTGCTTTGCAGGGGCGCTTGAGTGTTGCTTTTGCCTGCCTCCGAAAATGAAGCCTTGGTATGCATGGATGGCCCCATGCTCAGATGCTCGGACGAGCATGCTGACTTGCAGACGACTGCTCAAGCCGCTGGGCCACTTGCGGGAGACTCGCGCAGGGACCCCTTCGTCTTCATCCACGTTTCGATTCAGACGGGTAGCCACCGGGACTCCGCCCCCATGTCGACCTTGTCGCAGACACAAAAAAGGCGCCGGAGATTACGGCACCTTTGATATCCCGCCTTTGCCTCGCACACAACGCCGTCAGAGCAGCGCCGTTCTATCCGTCGCTGCCCTGGCGGATCTGTCGTGACGTCGAGTCCTATCGAGCTGCCGGCGCTGCAGCCAACACCCGGCGCACCACCACAGCGCAAATGCCCACGAAGACGATCAGCGCGAGCCATTCGGACGTGGCGGCAAAACCCTTGCCGGCGATCGCGAGCGGCGCGTCCGAGCCGGTGACGCCGACGACCATCGCCATCGCAACGCCAACCAGACTTTCGCCCACGATCAAGCCGGAGGCCAGGAGCACGCCGCGTCGTTCCGCGGCCTGGGCAATAGCCCCGAAGTTCTTGCCCTGCGTTTTCGCGCGCGCCTTGAGCAAGCGTTGCGCAATCCACGCGAGCACCGCGCCGATGACGAGCACCGAACCCACCGTCGGCGGCAGATAGATGCCGATACCTACGGCAATCACCGGCACGCGCGCCACGCCCCCCCGTCTGGCCAACGCCGCATCGATCGCGATCAACGCGATACCGAGCACTGCGCCGATACCGAGCATCGACCAGTCGAGCTGATGGGTGAAGATGCCCTTGGCGATGGCCGTCATCAGGATCGCCTGGGGTGCGGACAGCGCCTGCGACGGATCCATGCCGGCGCGCGGTAGCGCATCCGTGAAACCATACGCGTTGTAGAGCAGATTCAACACCGGTGGAATCACCGCCGCGCCAACCACGCAGCCGACGAGAAGCGCCACCTGCTGACGCCACGGCGTCGCACCCACGAGCCACCCGGTCTTCAGATCCTGCAGATTGTCGTTCGAGATCGTGGCGATGGCGATCACCGCGGACGTGGTGAACAACGCCAACGCAATGGCGAGCTTGCTGCCGCTGCCGGTATCGAGCAGGCCGCTCGCCTGGCTCACGCTGAGAATGAGTAGCGACACCAGCACCACCGCGACGATACCGATGCCCGAGATCGGACTGGCCGACGAGCCTACCAATCCGGCCATGTATCCGCACGCCGCCGCCACCAGGAACCCGAACACGACGGCGAACACCACACTGCAAACGACCAGTGTCGCAATGCCGCCGAACGACAGCGGCGCGTCCGCGAGGAACGCCCCGAACGTCACGACCCAGATCGCCACGCACACCAGTGTGAGGCCGATCACCCAATACGGGGACAGGTCCTGCTCGGTGCGCCCCAGCGTGATGCTCTTCGCACGTCCACCCCGCGATTGCCCCAGTGCGGCAAACGACGTCTTCACGCCATCGATCATGGGCTTGGCCAGCGTAATGAGGGTCCAGACCGCGGCAACGCCGATCGTGCCCGCACCAATGAAGCGCACCTTGTGCTGCCACAGTCCGTTCGCAAACGCCGCGATCGCCAGCCCATCGGTATTGGGCGTGATCGACGTCAGTACCGGCACGGCGATGCCCCAGCTCAGCACGATGCCCAATAGAATCGCCAATCCGGACACAATCCCGATGAGATAACCCGCCCCGATCAGCGCAAGCGAAAAACCCGTGGTCAGACGGAAGACGGCCGCGCCGGCGGGCACCCATGCGGTAATGCTCTCGCCAAGCACCTTGAGGCCGGTCGTCGCAAAGGCGAACAGGGCCGACACCACGCCGCCGAACGCAATCTCGCGCACGCCGCTGGCCTCCTGTCCCCGCTCGCCGATCGCTTTCATAGCGTCCTGCGAGGCCTCGTTGCCCGCGCTGCCCACGCGCAGTATTTCCGCGGCGGCCACGCCCTCGGGATAGGGCAGATCGCTGTCGACGACCATCGCACGCCGCAACGGAATCGTAAACAGCACGCCGAGAATGCCGCCCGACGCGCAGATCGCGAGCGTCAGCCAGAACGGAAAGCCTTGCCAGTGTCCGATCATCAAAAGGCCGGGCAGCACGAAGATGATCGACGAGAGCGTGCCCGCCGCCGAGGCCTGCGTCTGCACCATGTTGTTCTCGAGGATGTTGCCGCCGCGAAGCGCGCGCAGCACGGCCATCGAGATCACCGCAGCAGGAATGGACGAGGAGAAGGTCAGCCCGACCTTCAGGCCGAGATAGACGTTCGAGGCGGTGAACACCACGGTGATCAGTGCACCGAGAATCATGCCGCGCAGCGTCAGCTCAGGGAGCGACACCGCGTCGGGAATACGAGTGGGGTGGGATGCCATGTAAAGAGTCGGGGGATTTCCGCCGAATGGGAATGTGGCGCAAATTGTATGCGCCTCGCTGGTGCACCGCCAGTCTTGACGGCCACCATGGAACGTCCCTTACGTCAATTACGTCCTTACGCCCATTACGTCCGCTACGTCCGTTCGAATCGGCTCCGCCGAACCGCAATCGCCGTGCGGAATCCCCGGCGGGTCGCGGCACAAGGGTGCGAGAGTTCCGCAATCGCAGCATATCCATCTATTTCACGGATGGAATCCAACTTTTCCCAATCGCTTTGCTGATGGATCATACGGGTTTTCCCGTAAAGAAAAATCCAGTACGCGCAGGTCAGTCCGACCGAAACGGCCTGCCACAACCAAGGAGCTTTCCGATGTCCAGCCTGCATACCTCCTCGCATCCGGCAGTCCGGGCAAGCGGCGCTCGCCGCTGGCTCGTGCTCGCCGTCGTGTCGGTGGCGCTGCTGCTCATCGTGATCGACATGACGGTGCTGTACACGGCATTGCCTCGTCTCACTCACGATCTCGCGGCGACGGCCTCCGCCAAGCTGTGGATCGTCAACGCTTACGCGCTCGTCGTCTCGGGCCTGCTGCTCGGCATGGGCACCCTGGGCGATCGCCTTGGCCACAAGCAGCTCTTTCTTGCCGGACTTGCCGTATTCGGCGCGGCGTCGCTGGCGGCCGCGTTCGCACCGAGCGCCAACGTGCTGATTGCCGCGCGCGGTTTCCTTGGCCTGGGCGCGGCCATGATGATGCCTGCCACGCTCTCGCTGATCCGCCTGACCTTTGCCGATTCGCACGAGCAGGCGCTGGCTATCGGCATCTGGGCGTCGGTGGCATCGGGCGGCGCCGCGTTCGGCCCGATTCTTGGCGGCGCACTGCTCGAGCACTTCTGGTGGGGTTCGGTGTTCCTGATCAACGTGCCCATCGTGCTGATCGCGTTGCCGCTCGCCTGGTGGCTGATCCCGAAGGGCGCGGCAACGTCGAAGCAACCATGGGACTGGTTCGGTTCGCTGCTCTTCATGGTCGGCCTGATCGGCGTGACGTATGCCATCAAGAGCGCCGGCAAGATCTCGCCCGACTGGGCGACGGTGGGTATTGCCGCGCTCGTCGGCGCTGTCTTCCTGTGGGCGTTCGTCAAGCGCCAGCAGCGCAGCGTGCATCCGTTGCTCGACTTCACGCTGTTCCGCAACCCGGTATTCGCGCTCGCCGTGGCGGCTGCGCTCATGGCGGCGGCGGCCCTCATCGGCATGCAACTGGTGTTCAGCCAGCGCTTGCAGCTCGTGATGGGCTACTCGCCGCTCGAAGCCGGGCTGGCCGGCATGCCGTTGTCGCTGGCAGCGTTCGTCGCCGGCCCGATCGCGGGGCGGATGCTGCCGCGAATGGGAAGTCCGCGCCTGCTATCGATTGCGTTGACGATGTCGGCCGCGGGCATGGGGGGCTATCTCTTCCTGCGCGACGCGTACTTCATGCTCTGGGCGCTGGCGCTCGTCGTGCTGGGGCTCGGCGTTGGCGCGACCATGACGGCGGCGTCGAGCACCATCATGCAGAGCGCGCCGCGCGAGCGGGCCGGCATGGCGGCGTCCGTCGAGGAAGTATCTTACGAACTCGGCGGAGCGCTGGGCGTGACGTTCATGGGCAGCCTGCTCACGTTCGTCTACGGCCGCGCGATGGACGTGCCGCAAGTGGCGACGCTGCCGGACACCGTGCGTGACAGTCTCGACGAAGCGCAGCTCGTCGCCGAACGTCTGCCCCCCGGCATGGCCGACGCGCTGACGTCGCTCTCCCATGCGGCGTTCAACCAGGGTTTCGACGCGGTGATCGGTGCGGGCGCGCTGTTGCTCCTTGCCACCGCTCTTTGGGGACGCTGGCACGCCCGCCGGCGCTGATCGGCCCGCACGTATCGACGACGCGATTCGCCGGCGCTCCCCAGGCGCCGGCATCCGCGCCCCGCCCGATGGCTCAACCGCCGGCCAGCATCGAAGCCATGGCCTGCAGCGCCAACGGATAACACTGCGCGCCAAGGCCGCAGATCACACCGGTCGCCACGCTCGAGATCAACGAGTGGCGATAGACCTCCTCCCGCTTGTGGATGTTGGTGATGTGCACCTCGATCAGCGGCCGCCGCAGCAACTTGGCCGCATCGAGCACAGGGATCGACCGGAACGACAAGCCCGCCGGATTCAGCACGACGCCGGCATCGGCCTGGAATGCCTCCTGAAGCCAATCGACCATGGTCGCTTCGCTGTTCGTCTGCCGGAACTCGCAACGCAGTTCGAGACGTGCCGCGAGCGTGCGAACGGTCTGCTCGATCTCGGCGAGCGTCGTATGCCCGTAGAGATGCGGCTCGCGCCTGCCCAGCATATTGAGGTTGGGGCCATTGAGAACGTAGACGAGGTCGGACATGATGAGAAATTCGATTCCTGTAAAACTGTAAGAGCCAGCCGTCAGCGGCTGTTCAGTGACTGTTGCGCACGCCGCGCGGCGTCTCCAGCGCGGCGGCAGCGGTGGCATCGGCGGCGGCGGGGCCCTCGCCCGACAGCGCCTGGGCCGAGTCCGTGCGATGCATGTCGATGCCGCGTGTTTCGGGCCCGATGAGAATGGCGGCCAGCGAAATGACGTTCAGCGTCGCGCACAGCGCCACGACGGCCCACGGCGATCCGTTGCTGATCGACAGCAGCCACACCGCGACCATCGGCATCGGGCCGCCGGTGAGCAGATTCGCGCCGGTATAGGCCAGCGCGGAGCCGGAGTAGCGCACGTTGGTCGGAAACGCCTCGGCGAAGGCGACCGGCTGAATGCCGCTCTGATACTGCGTGAAGCCCAGGAACAGGCCCATGATGAGCAACATCGGCACGAAGCTGCGCGTATCGAGCACGGAAAAGTAGACGAGCGAGATAGCGAGCGTGGCGCACGAGCCGATAGCCAGCGCCTTCTTGCGCCCGATGCGGTCGCTGAGCATGCCGCCGAACAGCGCGCCGAAGATGGCGAAGACGTTCGCACCCATCAACAGCATGAATGCCGTCTGCTTCGGCACCTCAAGCGTCTTGGTGATGTAGCTGAGCGAGAACACCACGATCAGATAGAAGATGGCGGCCGGCCCGCAAAAGAAGAGCGTCCAGCGAATGAGCGGCTTGTAGTGCAGCCGCACGGCGTCGCGCAGCGGATTGCTCACCCTGACGATCTGCGCGGCGGACCGCATCGCGGCAAACGCGGGCGTCTCATGTACCCTGAGGCGAATGTAGACGCCCACGATCACGAGCAGGAAGCTCAGCAGGAACGGCACGCGCCATCCCCATGATTCGAACGCCTGCGCCGACAGCGCCGCGGACAATCCGAAAAGTGCCGCATTGGCGAGGATCTGGCTCACGGGCGAGCAGATACCGAGCAGTCCGGAATACTTCCCGCGGCGCTCGGGACTCGCGTGCTCGATGGCCATCAGTTGGCCGCCGGTCGACTCGCCACCGAGCGCGAAGCCTTGCACGATGCGAAGCGCCACCAGCAGGATCGGCGCCCATACGCCGATCTGCGCGTAAGTGGGCAACAGTCCCATCAGCACCGACGCCACGCCCATCACCGAGACGGTGGCAAGCATCAGATTCCGGCGCCCGAACTTGTCGCCCAGCGAGCCGCAGACAATCGCGCCAAGCGGTCTTGCGGCGAGCCCCACGCCGAACGTGGCGAGGGACGCGAGCAGCGCCGACGTGGGCTCCATCGCGGGGAAAAAGAGCTTCGGCAGCAGTGTGGCCGCCAATGCGCCATACAACGTGAAGTCGAACCATTCCAGTGCGGTGCCGATGGTCGCGGCGCTCACCGCACGCGTTTGCATCGATGCGTCCGGCACTGAAGGCGTTGCGTGTGTCATGCCTGTCTCCTGACGATGATTTGTCGTTATGCCCCATGCTCACCGCTCGCCGGAGATCGGAACATCGGCATCTGCCGCCGCCGCGGGCCGAGCGGATAGAGGGGGCCGCCCGGGCCTGTCCCGGGCTGGCAAGCAGATAGTAGCGATCACGGTGGAACACTATTCTGGACTGGAATCAGATGCCATAATGCGGAATTCGCCGCGTCACGACCGCGGCAGCCCCATGGAGGAGACGGATGAACGGCGTCATGGAGCGCACGCTCGCCATTCTGGAACTGCTGGCTCAGCAAGTGGGCGGCACGCCGCTGGCGTTCATCGCCGACGAACTCGACATTCCGCGCAGCGCCTGTCACCGCTTGCTGAGCGATCTGAAGACCTTCGGCTATGTACGCCAATTGCGTGAGCACGGTGATTACGTACTGACGACGAAGCTCGTCGGCCTGGGCCTGAGTTTTCTCAGCACCTCCGGCATCGTCGATATGGCGCAGACGATTCTCGACCGGCTCGCGCAGACGTCGGGCGAACTGGTGCGCCTGGCAATCGCCGACGGCGATCGTCTCACATGGGTCGCCAAAGCCCAGGGGGCGATCAAGGGCTTGAAGTACGACCCCGACATGGGGATGGATACGATCCTGTCGTGTTCGGCCACGGGGCACGCGTGGATGATGACGATGACCGACGAGCGTGCGCTGGCACTGGTGAGTCGACAGGGCTTCGGGCAGCCAAGGGACTACGGCCCGAACGCGCCGACGACGGTGCAGGGACTGTTGGCGTTTCTCGAAGCCGCGCGGGCGCGCGGTTACGCCACGATCAACGAGGTGTTTTCGCCCGGCATGACGGCAATGGCGGCGCCGATTCTGCGTCGAGGCTATCCCGCGCTGGGCGTGATCAGCATCGCAGGGCCGTTGATCCGGCTGGACGAGGCGCGCATGGCGCGGCTGGGGCCCGCGTTGCTTGCCGCGGCCTCCGAGCTGGCGGCTGCCAGCCAGGCGTCCCCGTTATTCGACCGGATCCGCTAGGGCGTGGTACTGGTGAGCCGCCGGTACAGCGCTCACTTCAACGAGCACGACAGCCAATGGGCGATGCGCACGCCATCGAGGCGCGCGCCTTCGGGGGTGTCGCTGCCGAGCATCGTCACGATGACGGGACGCCGCTTGTGCACCATCACGCGCATGACCATGTTGTGGCCGGACTCGTTGATGAAGCCGGTCTTCTGCACGCTTGCGTGCACCTTCCCATAGCGCACCAGCCGGTTCGTATTGACGTACTGCAGCTGACCCTTGCCCGTGCGCACCTTTTGCTGATGGTCGATGGAGTAGCGGCGAATCAGCGGGTAGCCGTTCGACGCCCGCACGAGGCGCGCGAGCTCTCGCGCGGTCGAGACGTTGCGCGGCGACAGGCCCGTGGCGTTCTCGAAGCGGGTGTTCGGCATGCCGAGCGCGCGCGCCTTGGCGTTCATGGCGTTGATGAACGCCGCGCGTCCGCCCGGATAGTCGCGGCTCAGCGCTGCGGCCGCGCGATTCTCCGAGGCCATCAGGGAGATGTGCAGCATGTCGGCGCGCGAGAGCGTCGAGCCCACCGCGAGACGCGAATGCGAGAATTTCAACGTGTCGAGATCGGCGCTCGTGACACGCAACGGCGCGCGCATGGCCGGCCCGCTGTCGAGCCACACCATGGCCGTCATCAGCTTGGTGAGCGACGCGATGGGCCGCACCCGGTCCGCGTTCCTGGCGTAGAGCGGCGTGCGCGTCTTTTCGTCCACGATATAGACCGCCCGCGAAAACAACCGTTTGCGAGACGCCGGCGTGAAGCCGCAGCGTGCGAGCAGACGCGGCCTGGCATCGGTGCTGAGCTGCGTGGACGGCGCCGCTGCGATCGCCGATTTCGGTGCGCGACGATGCGACGCGGCTTTCGCCGCGGGCGACTTGGGCGCAACACGACGCTGCGCGGCCGTTGGCCGACGCGTCGTCGCGGCGTGACGCGAAGCCCTGCCGTGACGGGCGGCGCGCGTTTGCGACGTGCTCGTCGCCGCCTTGCGATGCATTGCCTTGGCCGACGCCTTCGCCACCGCCTTCTTCTTGGTGGCGTCAAGACGCCGCTTTCCCGTGCTGGTCTGATGCGCGTTGGCCGCGAGCGCATCGCTGATGGGAAGTCCGGCAATGAGCAATATCACGCCGAACAGCACGAGACGCGCCAGCGCGATCGCGCGCGGCGACACGCCATGGAGAGCAGGCAACTGCCGCAGCAAGGTCGGACGGGACGACAGGCGAAGCGATTGCGACGCGCGAGGCAATGGAGGTTTCGGCAGCGGGTACCACTGGGCAAACATCTTCGCGGTTCCGTAGAGGAATGAGTGAGGGGTCGCATCTGTGCGCGGCGTGCGGCGCCAATACAGCACATGAAGGGAAACCGGTTGGACGAAGCTCGTCCGGGGAGTTCCGGAATTTTCGTCGTTCGTATTACAAAAAGTTACAAGAGACGCATTGCCAAGGAGATCGCGGCTCGCGCAAAAGCTCTGCGACGCGCGCCGTATTTGCTTTGCGAAATTGGTTATTGGACGGCGCCCGGCGCGGCTTCCTAGACTGTGCGTTCGCCTCAAACGGCGCGACACACGTCAACGGATAAGGGGAATGCCTCATGCAACGCCGCCAATTGTTTCACCTGCTCGGCAGTCTCTCGGCCGCTCTGGCCATCGGCGCACTCGGCACGCTCGGCGCGCTCGGTGCGGGGAGCGCACACGCGGCCGACAAGCCGCTCAAGGTGGGCGTGCGCGGCGGCGTCGACGAGGAAATCTGGGAAGTGGTCACGAAGGTGGCGAAGTCGCGCGGCCTGAACGTCGAGCCGATCGTGATCACCGGCACGGCGAGCCCGAATGAGGCGCTCAACAACGGCGATCTCGACGCCAACTCATTCCAGCACATCCCGTTCCTGCGCGACCAGGTCAGGCAGCGCGGCTACAGGATCGTGTCGGTTGGCGACACGCTCATTTCTCCCATTGCCTTCTATTCGAAGAAGTACAAGTCGCTCGAAGCACTGCCCGTCGGCGCGAAGATCGGGCTGCCGAACGACCCGAGCAACCAGACCCGCGCGCTGGTGATCCTGCGTGACCACGGTCTGGTCAGGCTGCGCGACGGCTTCGATCCCTACACCGGCACGGCAACGCTGGCCGACGTGACGGCCAATCCGCGCAAGCTCGAGTTCATCGAAAGCGCGTCCGTGGTCCTGGCGCGCTCGCTACCGGACGTCGACGCCTCGGCGATCGTCAACAGCTTCGCCTACCAGGTCGGACTGATCGCCACGCGCGATGGCATCGCCGTGGAAAAGCGGGAGAACAATCCATACGTCAACATCATCGCCGTGCGCGAGAAGGACAGGAACGCGCCGTGGGTCGCGCCGCTCGTCAAGGCGTACCAGTCGGAAGAGGTGCGCAGGTTCATCGAAAGGAAGTACCAGGGCTCGGTCGTCCCGGCATTCTGACGTTCGAGAGGAGCCTGCGATGACGCACCGACCGGCTTTCCCTGCGCCCGTGACCCGTTTGCCGGGCGCTGCCGCGCGCGAGGCCGCCCATATCACCTTCGAGGGCCTCGGCAAGGTCTACCCGGGCGCGTCGAGCGCAGCGCTGCAGGACGTGTCGTTCGCCGTGCAGCGCGGTGAGCGCTTCGGCATCATCGGGCGCAGCGGTGCGGGCAAATCCACGCTGCTGCGCACGATCAACGCGCTGGAGCTGCCAAGCACCGGGCAGGTCAAGGTCGACGGCGTGGACGTGGCGGCGCTCGGCGAGGAGGCGCTCGTCGATCTGCGACGCCGCATCGGCATGATCTTCCAGCACTTCAACCTGCTCTCGGCGAAGACCGTCTTCGAGAACGTGGCGCTGCCCCTGCGGGTGGCCGGTGTGCCGAAGGCGCAGATCGCGCCGCGCGTGAACGAGCTGCTCGCGCTCGTCGGGCTGGCCGGCCGCGCCCACGCCTATCCGGCGATGCTCTCCGGTGGCCAGAAGCAGCGCGTGGGCATCGCCCGTGCGCTCGTGCATCGGCCCGAGATTCTGCTGTGCGACGAAGCGACGTCCGCGCTCGATCCCGAGACGACCGACGCCATTCTCGCGCTGCTTGGCGACGTGCAGCGCGAATTCGGGCTCACCGTCGTGCTCATTACGCATGACATGGGGGTGATTCACCAGGCTTGCGAGCGCGTGCTCGTGCTCGACCAGGGCCGCATTGCCGAGCTCGGCCCCGTAGCGGAAGTGTTCGCCAATCCGCTGTCCGCGGCCACGCGTGCGCTGCTCCGCCCGCTGCAGCACGCCTGGCAGGGGCGTCCGGCGTACACCGGTGTGCGCGCGGCCGCCCACGGCAGCTGAGCGCTGAATCCCCAATCCTCGTTTTCGCATTTCCGGCATTCATCATGGTCGACAAATACCTGCGCGCGTTCGGCGAAACCCTGCTGATGGTCACGAGCGCGTGCGCCATCGTGTTCGCGGCGGGCCTGCTGCTCGCCGTGGTGCTCGTCGTGACCGCGCCCGGCGGCCTTGCCGCGCATCCGCGATTCCATCGCGTGCTCTCGGTGATCGTGAATCTGTTTCGCGCGGTGCCGTTCATCATTCTGCTCGTGGCGCTGCTGCCGGTCACGCGCTGGCTCGTCGGCACGACGATGGGCACCTGGGCGGCCGTCGTGCCGCTCGCGGTGCATCTGACACCATTCTTCGCGCGCGTGACGCAGGTTGCATTGCGCGAAATCGAACCGGGGCTGATCGAGGCGGCGCGCGCGATGGGATGCCGGCGCTGGCACATCGTGCGTCATGTGCTGCTGCCCGAGGCGCTGCCGGCCATCCTCGGCGGCGCGACGGTCACCGTCATCGCCATGGTCGGCGCGTCGGCCATGGCCGGCGCCGTGGGGGCGGGTGGTCTCGGCGATCTCGCGGTGCGCTACGGCTACGAGCGCTACGAGACGGCCGTGATGTTCAACGTGATCGCGATTCTCGTGGCACTGGTCACGCTGGTGCAGTTCCTGGGCGAGCGGCTGGCGCGCCGCGTCGATCACCGGCGCTGACACCAACGCCGGCGCAAAAAAAGGGGCCGCGCGAGCGGCCCCGTCGTCTTGCCGATCCGGACGCCGTCGCGCGACGCCCGGAGCCAGGCGCGCCTCAATACCCGAGTGCGAGCCCCGTATTGCGACGCGGATCGTTCGCGCCGTAGTAACGGTTCTTGCCGATCGGTTTGCCGCCGAGCGACGGCGCTCCCACGAGAATCGCGGCAACGTGGTTCGCCGGTTGCGGGCCGGCAAACTTGTGGCCCCAGCTCTCCAGAATCTTCTGCGTGTCGGGGCTCAGCGCGAACGTCTCGAGGTTGGTCGCCTCGGGCATCCACTGCTGGTGAAAGCGCGGTGCGTCGACGGCTTCCTGCAGGTTCATGCCGTAGTCGATGACGTTGAGCATGGTGAGCAGCGTCGCCGTGATGATGCGGCTGCCGCCCGGCGTGCCGACCACCATCACCGGCTTGCCGTCCTTCGTGACGATGGTCGGGCTCATCGACGAGAGCGGACGGCGGCCCGGGCCGATGGCGTTCGCTTCACCCTGGATCAGACCGTACAGGTTCGGCACACCCACCTTGGCGGTGAAGTCGTCCATTTCGTCGTTGAGCAGCACGCCCGTGCCGTTGGCCATGACTTTCGCGCCGAACCAGTCGTTAAGCGTGTAGGTGACCGACACGGCGTTGCCCTCGCGGTCGATGATCGAGTAGTGCGTGGTGTTGCTGCCTTCATGCGGCGGCACACCCGGCTTGATCTCCTGCGAGATGCCGGCCTTCTGCGGGTTGATCGCGGCCCGGATCTTGGCGGCGTAGTTCTTGTCGAGCAACTGCGCGATGGGGTTTTTCACGAAGTCCGGATCGCCCAGATAACTGTTGCGATCGACGTAGGCATGACGCATCGCCTCGATCGTGTAGTGCACGCCCTGAGCTGAGTGATAGCCCAGCTCCTTCATCGGGTAGCCTTCGAGAATGTTCATGATCTCGCAGATCACCACGCCGCCCGAGCTCGGGGGCGGGGCCGAGACCACGTGATAGCCGCGATAGTCGCATTCGACCGGCGCGAGTTCGCGCGTCCTGTACTGGTCCAGATCGGCCTGCGTGATGATGCCGCCGCCCGCTTTCATCGACGCCACCAGCTTGTCGGCGACTTCACCCTTGTAGAAGCCGTCGGTGCCCTTGGCGCTGATCAGCTTGAGCGTGCGCGCCAGGTCCTTCTGCACCAGGCGCTCGCCCGGCTGAAACGGTCGGCCCTTGTTCAGGAAGATGGCGCCCGAGTTGGCGCGGTCCTTCTCGAAATCCTTGGTCGACGTCCACAGCATGTCCACGTCGCCCTGATCGAGCACGAAGCCCTTCTCGGCGAGCGTGATGGCCGGCGCGAGCAGTTGCTGGCGCGTCTTCGTCCCGTACTTCTCGCGCGCGTATTCCATGCCCGACACGGTGCCCGGCACGCCCACGGCCAGATAGCCGGTGGTCGAGGCGCCCTTGATGACGTTGCCGTCCTTGTCGAGGTACATGTTCGCGGTCGCGGCAAGCGGGGCCTTCTCGCGGAAGTCGAGGAAGGTCTTGCGGCCGTCGGCGAGCTGGATCGTCATGAAGCCGCCGCCGCCGATGTTGCCTGCGGCCGGATAGACCACGGCGAGTGCGTAGCCCACGGCAACGGCGGCATCGACCGCGTTACCGCCAGCCTTGAGCACGTCCACGCCGACTTTCGACGCGAGGTGCTGGGCGGTCACGACCATGCCGTTCTCCGCGCCGACCGGCGCCTGCGAGGCCGCGTGGGCGTTGAACAGCGCACAGCTCAGGGCCGTGGCCAAAAGCGCTTTGGTGAAGGTTGGATTTTTCATCGTCTTTGTGTCGTTCGTTCTTGAGCGAGATGGGAAAACTTCAACAGCGCGCGCGACGGGCGCACGAGGGACAGCTCGCTCGAAGGCCGGGCGCCCTGGGGCGGGCGCCCGGCGCGGCGATGTCTGCGCTGCCGGACAGCAGTCGTGCGTGAAGCTCCGTCGACAGACGAACGGTAACGCATAACGGGTAATTGGGGAAAGATGCGCCAAAAGTCCGGGCGACGGGCCACGCCGGGATACCGGCGTGGCACTGGACAATTCGCGAAAGTGCCCGCCTGCCTTCACGGGCAAGCATCGGACAGTATTGAGGGTCAGATGCGAGGCCGCATTTGCCGGACCGAAAGGTAGCGTTTGCGGGCTCGGCCGGCATCAAAACGGCGCGATCCGCCGCGGCGCTGTTGCACGCTCGCCACGGCGTTGTGGGTCGGATGGCAAGATCGGGGGGCAAAACGGCGATGACGCCGCCGCTCAGACGAGCAGGTCCTCGTAGAACGCCCCGAACGGACGTGTCGGGTGCGCGATCTGGATCTCCAGAATCCACAGGCCGCCACTGGGCGTGTCGGCGAGATCGCCGAGCTTGCCGCCCTTGTAGATAGCGTGCGGGAAGTCGCTCACGCGGTGGCCCTTGATGTCGAGGTTGAGCACCCAGCCCATCGCCTCGGCCTGCGCCTTCGCAAATTCGTACAGCGCCTGACCGCTTGCGCCATGCTCGCGCCAGTGTGCCTGCACGATGTCGAACAGACGCCTGGCGTCGTCCGCGCAGCGCCGCATCTCCGGATCCGAGCCGGTCGCGCGTGTGAGGCCGCAGTCGCCTTCGTGCGCGCCGAATACCACGCCGATGTCGATGAAGTAGATGTCGTCCTCGCCGAGGATCGGATCATCGTCGCTGCGCTCGCTGAAGGTGCGTAGCGTGTTCTTGCCGAAGCGGATCAGCACCGGATGCCAGATGCGGTCCATGCCGCGCGTGCCGAGCAGGGTCTTGCTCGCGGCAATCGCCTCCGACTCGCGCATGCCGGGCACGATCAGTTCGGCAATCTTTTCGGTCGCTTCCCACGTCAGTGCCTGCGCGCGTTGCATGGCGGCGGCGCTGAACTTCGCTCCGACCGCTTCTCGTTGTGCCAACTCCATCGATTTCTCCATTGGTGATCGATTGCCGGATGTCCCGGATCACGCGCTCGCCGCATTGCCCCGCGGGGAACAGGTGTCATGGCGATAAAGGATACGATCTGACTTGTATAATTCGAAGCGCCATTTATCGTGCTTTCTATTAGGCCACTTTGGAGTCTGACCGATGCCGAACTGAAGCCGAACTGAAGCCTGACCGGAGCCCGACTCACCATGCGCCGACGCCACATCAGTCAATCGCTCGAATTGCCGCTCGCCGATCGTCATGAGAAGGAGACGCGACAGGCCTGGGTCTACCGCTGCGTGCGAGAGCGCATTCTGGCCGGGGAACTGCGCCGTGGCGACCGGTTGCCGTCCACGCGCACGCTGGCCGAGCGCTGGGGCGTGTCGCGCGGCATCGTCGAGCTGGCCTTCGAGCAGTTGACGCTGGAAGGGTATGTCGTGAGTCGCGTGGGCGCAGGCACCGAGGTGCTCGCCGACCTTGCCGGCGCCGCGCCGACGACCCATGCACGACGCGAGGCGCCGGCAGCGATCGAACCGTTACCCGAGAACGCCGCGTCGCTCGCGCTCAAGACCGGACGCTCCGTCGACACGGCGCTGTTCTCGCTGCCGGCCTGGCGCCGCCACATGAACCGTGCCCTGCGCACGGTGACGGCAGCGCAGCTCGCCGACACCGACCCGCGCGGCTACGCGCCGCTGCGACAGAGCATCGCCCGCTACGTGCGCGTCACGCGCGGCATTGCCTGCGAGGCGTCCGACATCGTCGTGACGACCGGCATCCGTCATGCCATCGACCTGATCACCCAGGTCCTCGCCGACGCCACAACCTGGTGCTACCTCGAAGACCCGGGGTACAAGAACCTGTCGGCACTGATCGGCGTGCCGGCCTCGCGCTGCGTGAGCGTGCCGGTCGATGACGAGGGCTTCGCGCTCGCCGCTGCCGCGCATGCCGCCGGGGCCGCCCGGCGAGCGGGAGCCACGTCGGGTATCGCCTACGTGACGCCGGCGCACCAGGCGCCGCTCGGCACCACCATGTCCATCAATCGGCGCATGCAACTGCTCGAATGGGCGGCGCGCCACGACGTGTGGATCGTCGAGGACGACTACGACAGCGAGTTCAGCTACGGCAGTGCGCCGCTGCCGGCACTCAAGGCCATCGACGCGCAGGCGCGCGTGATCCATTGCAGCAGCTTCAACAAGTCGCTGTTCCCGTCGCTGCGCATCGGGTACCTGATCGCACCGCCGGCGCTTCTTGCGCGCATTGCGCTGCTGCGCTCGGCGTCGGGCCGTGCCAACAGCCTCGTCGAGCAGATGGCGCTGGCGAGCTATATCGACGCGGGGGATTTCGCCCGGCACCTGCGCGCGTCACGCAGTGTCTACCTGCGCCGGCGCAACCTGCTGCTCGACACGCTGCGAGCGACGATGACGGCGCCGTGCCGCATCACCGGCGAGCACGCCGGTTTTCACTGCGTGCTGTGGCTGCCGGCGCACGTCGACGAGGCCGCGCTCGTGGCGGCGCTGCGCGAGCGGGACGTCTACGTGGAAGGACTGGCGGAGTTCGCGCGGGCGCGCGCCATGCCGCCTGCACTGGTGCTGGGCTACGCCGCGCTCGACGACGCGCGGCTACCGGCACTCGCAACGCAGATCGCCGCGGCGGTGAACGCGGCAGCAGCCCGCTGAGTCCGTGGCACGCGAAGCGGCAGGGGGCGACAGGGGCGAGGGGGGGGCCAGGATGGCCAGGGGGGGCCAGGGGCGAAGGCTGGCGACAGGCGACGTTCAGTCGTCGCGCCGCCGGTTGCGCAGCTCGAGGCGAATGACAAACCCGCCGGCCACGGCGGACATGATCGCGAGCGCGTACCACGTGAGCAGATAGCTCATGTGGTTGTTGGGGAACTGCACCACGGTGAGGCCGCCCACGGGGTAGTCGAGCGCGGGCGCCCTGCCGGTGGCGGCTTCGCCGTCGCCGTTGGGCAGCTTGGCGCGCTCGCCGGGCTTGCCATCGGCGTCCACGAAGTAGGGCGCCACGTTCGAGAGTCCGCGCGCGGCGGCAATGGCCGCGACATCGCGCGAATACCACAGGTTTTCCGACGGCGCGTTCTTGCGCAGGAAGCCGCCGCCCGTCTCCGGCATGCGCAGCAGCCCCGTGACCGTGACGTCTCCCGCCGGGGCGGGCGGAACGGACTCCCGCCAGCCGGGCGGCACGAAGCCCCGGTTGATCAGCACCTCACTGCCGTCGGCCGTGCGCAGCGGCGTGAGCACCCAGTATCCGCCGCCCAGATCGGTGACGGCCTGCACCAGCGTGTCCTTGTCGAACAGGTAGGTGCCGGTGAGCGAGACGTGACGGTACTCATCGTCGGCGGCGTTGACGGCCGGCCACTGCGCGCGGCCTGGCGCGGCCGCGGGCGGCGCATGCACGCGCGTGTTGACCCGCTCGATGAGCTCGAGCTTCCATGCGCGGCGATGTACCTGCCAGGTGCCGAGCGCCGTAAATACCGACACGAGCAGCAGCGTGACGACGCCGAGCACGGCCAGCCGCAACGGCGAGGGACGGGAAGACCGGGGGGCGCGCGCGTCGGGAGCCGATGCGCCTGAAGTGCTCGGGGGACGCTGTGCGTCCCCCGTTTCGTGAAATCGATGGCTGTTCAAGGCAATGCCGTTCAGGGAAGGTTCTTCGTATCCTGCATCATACCCGGCATCATGTTCTGGTTCAGGTGATACATCACCCACAGCGAGCCCGAGAGCGTGATCACCACCATCACGATCGTGAAGATCAGCGACAGCAGGCTCCAGCCGCCCTCCGCCTTTCCGGTCATGTGCAGGAAGTAGATCATGTGGACCACGATCTGAATGGCGCCCACGAACAGAATCAGGATCGCGGTCGTGCTCGACTTCTCGAACACGCCGCCCATCACGAACCAGAACGGAATCGCGGTGAGAATGACCGACAGAACGAAGCCCGTCACATAGCCGCGCAGCGTGCTGTGCGGCCCTTCGTCCTCGTGGCCATGATCGTGATCGTGTCCGTCGGCGTCGTGCAGTGTCGAATCGTGGGTGCTCACGGCAACACTCCCATCAGGTAGACGAAGGTGAAGACGCCGATCCAGACGACGTCCAGAAAGTGCCAGAACATCGACAGGCACATCAGGCGGCGCCGGTTCGGCGCGGTGAGGCCATGCTTGCCGACCTGCACCATCAGCGTGATGAGCCAGACGATCCCGAACGTCACGTGCAGCCCGTGCGTGCTCACCAGCGTGAAGAACGACGACAGGAACGCACTGCGCCAGGGACCGGCGCCCTCGTGAATGAGGTTCGCGAATTCGTAGAGTTCCAGCGACAGGAACGCCGCGCCCAGCAGGCCGGTTACCGCGAGCCAGCCGAGCACCGCGCCCTGGCGTCGCCTTTGCATCTCCAGCATCGCGAAGCCATAGGTGATCGAGGAGAGCAGCAGGAACGTGGTGTTGACGGCCACCAGCGGCAGCTCGAACAACTCCGCGCCGGTCGGCCCGCCGGCGTAGCTGCGACCGAGTACGCCATACGTCGCGAACAGGCACGCGAAGACGAGACAGTCGCTCATCAGGTACACCCAGAAGCCGAGCAGCGTCCCGCTCGGCGGGTGATAGTCGCTCGTCATCAGGAACTTCAGTTCGCCGTTGCGCGGCGGATCGGCGGCCGGCATGCCGCCTGGCGAAAAGGTTGCGGTCGTATCAGCCATGCTGGGCGAGCAGGCGCGTGCGCGCCGCCTCCGTGTGTTCGACCTGGTCGGCCGGGATGTAATACTCGCGGTGATAGTTGAACGTGTGGCCGATCGCCACGGCCAGCAGCGCGACGAACGAGACGATCACCACCAGCCACATGTGCCAGATGAGCCCGAAGCCGCACACCGTCGACAGGCCGGCGAGGATGATGCCGGCGCTCGTGTTCTTCGGCATGTGGATCGAGAGGAAGCCGCTCTCGGGCCGCTTGAAGCCGTGCTGCTTCATTTGCCACCACGCGTCGTTGTCATGCACGATCGGCGTGAAGGCGAAGTTGTAGTCCGGCGGCGGCGAGGACGTCGACCATTCCAGCGTGCGGCCATTCCACGGGTCGCCGCTCACGTCGCGCAACTGGTCGCGCCGCATGTAGCTCACCACCAGCTGGATGATGAAGCACACGATGCCCAGGCCGATGAGCAGCGCGCCCACGGCCGCCACCTGGAACCAGATCTGCAGCGACATGGAGCTCTCGTCGAAGTGGCTCACGCGCCGCGTCACGCCCATCAGGCCGAGCAGATAGAGCGGCATGAACGCAACGTAGAAGCCGACGAGCCAGAACCAGAACGAGCACTTGCCCCAGAACGGATCGAGCCGGTAGCCGAAAGCCTTCGGAAACCAGTAGCTGATCGCCGCCATGATCCCGAACACCACGCCGCCGATGATCACGTTGTGAAAGTGCGCGATCAGGAACAGGCCGTTGTGCAGCGAGAAGTCCGCGGGCGGCACAGCCAGCAGCACGCCCGTCATGCCGCCGATCACGAACGTCACCATGAAGCCCACCGTCCACAGCATCGGGACTTCGAAGCGGATGCGCCCGCGATACATCGTGAATAGCCAGTTGAATATCTTCGCCCCGGTCGGTATCGAGATGATCATCGTCGTGATGCCGAAAAACGAATTCACGCTCGCGCCCGAGCCCATCGTGAAGAAGTGGTGCAGCCACACCAGGTAGGACAGCACCGTGATCACGACCGTCGCGTAGACCATCGACGCGTAACCGAACAGGCGCTTGCCCGTGAAGGTCGCCACCACTTCCGAATACACGCCGAACACCGGCAGCACGAGAATGTAGACCTCCGGGTGTCCCCAGATCCAGATGAGGTTCACGTACATCATCGGGTTGCCGCCGAGGTCGTTCGTGAAGAAGTTCGTGCCGGCGTAGCGATCGAGCGCGAGCAGCGCGAGCACGGCGGTAAGCACGGGGAAGGCGGCCACGATCAGCACGTTCGTGCAAAGCGATGTCCACGTGAACACCGGCATGCGCATCATCGTCATGCCGGGCGCGCGCATCTTCACGATGGTCACCAGCAAATTGATGCCCGATAGCAAGGTGCCGACCCCGGCGATCTGCAACGCCCATATGAAGTAGTCGACGCCCACGTCGGGACTCTGCTGCAGGCCTGATAACGGCGGATAGGCGAGCCAGCCCGTGCGCGCGAACTCGCCGACGAAGAGCGACATCATCACGAGCACCGCGCCGCTCGTCGTCATCCAGAAGCTGAAGTTGTTGAGAAACGGAAACGCCACGTCGCGCGCGCCGATCTGCAGCGGCACCACGAAGTTCATGAGCCCCGTGACGAGCGGCATCGCCACGAAGAAGATCATGATCACGCCGTGGGCGGTGAAGATCTGGTCGTAGTGATGCGGGGGCAGGTAGCCGGCGTTGTCCCCGAACGAGATCGCCTGTTGCAGTCGCATCATCGCCGCGTCCGCGAAACCGCGCAGCAGCATGACGATCCCCAGGATCACGTACATGATGCCGATCTTCTTGTGATCGATGCTCGTGAACCACTCCCGCCAGAGGTAGCCCCACAGTCTGAAGTACGTGATGGCGCCGACCACGGCGATGCCGCCGAGAGCCACCCCGGCGAAGGTCGCGAGGAGGATCGGTTCGTGGTACGGGATCGCCTCGATCGTGAGGCGGCCGAAGATCAGCTTGACGATGTCCATAAGCTCGAACCTGGGATCATTCGCGCGCGAGGCGCATCATTGTCGAGGGTTGGGCGCGGTAGGCGTCACTGCGTGAGTGCCTCGCCGGGTGCGCCTCGGGGGTCCAGTGCGAACTGCGCCGTGTTCCGGGGCGTGCACATCGCGTCGGCGAGCAGCGCATCGGTCTTGCCCGCTCGCGAGCGGCTGGCATGCGAATGGTTGGGCTGATCCATCAGATCCTTCAGACAGGTCTGGCCCGGTTGGACGCAACGGTTGAGAATCGCGTCGTAGAGATTGGGCGCCACGTCCGCGTAGTAATGCACGGGCACCCATTCGCTCGGCTTGGCCAGCGCCTCGTACTTGTCGCGCGAGAGGGTGTCGCCCTGCGCCTTGACCTTGGCGACCCATGCATCGAATTCCTCCGGCGAGACGCCGTGGAACTTGAAGCGCATGCCCGAGAAGCCCGCACCGCTGTAGTTCGCGGAGAAGCCGTCATACACGCCCGGCTTGTTGACGACCGCGTGCAGCTTCGTCTCCATGCCCGGCATGGCGTACACCTGCCCGGCGAGCGCGGGCACGAAGAACGAGTTCATCATCGTCGTCGCCGTGATCTCGAAGCGGATGGGACGGTCGACGGGCGCGGTCAGTTCGTTGACCGTGGCGATCCCCTGATCGGGATAGAAAAAGAGCCACTTCCAGTCCATCGCCACGACCTGCACCGTGAGCGCACGCGTGTCGGGCGGGATCTCGCGCCTGGCGTCGAGGCGCTCGAGCGGGCGATAGGGATCGAGCTTGTGCGTGCTCACCCAGGTGAGCGCTCCGAGCGCGATGATGATGATCAGCGGCGCGGACCAGATCAGCAGCTCGAGCAGCGTGGAATGATCCCACTCCGGGGTGTAGACGGCGTTCTTGTTCGACTCCCGATAACGCCACGCGAAAAGCAGCGTGAGCACGATCACCGGCACGATGATCAGCAGCATCAGGATGGTGGAGATGATGATGATGTCGCGCTGCCTCACCGCGAGATCGCCGGCCGGCGACATCAATACGGCACTGCAACCGGACAGCAACGCGGCGGCGGCGGGGAGCAAAAGTACCCCGCGGATAAACTTTGGGGAAGTCATGCTGCGATCAGTCAACCGTAGCTGTAGACGCAAACCATCATGGACTCCGGCTCCCATGCATGATACTAGGGTAAACCCTATGGCGTGATATCGAGATACCTGCGATGCTTTTTGTGCACGTGTGTCATGGTCATCCCGATCCGCAAGGGGGTCCGATAATGTCAAGCAGTGCTCATCAACCGCCGGCACCGAACGGTGTCCCCGTCGCGGCCACAGCGCACGATCATGGGAGCAAATCCCGCATTGCGCCGGAGGAAATCGCCGTCGGGGTGGTTGTCGGACGTGCTTCCGAGTACTTCGACTTTTTCGTGTTCGGCATCGCCGCCGTGCTCGTCTTCCCGCACGTCTTCTTCCCGTTCGCCGACGGGCTGCATGGCCTGCTGTACGCGTTCACCATCTTCTCGTTCGCATTTCTCTCGCGTCCCTTCGGCACGGCCTTGTTCATGACCGTGCAGCGCCGCTGGGGACGCAGCATCAAGCTCACGGCGGCGCTGTTCGTGCTCGGCACCGCCACCGCGGGCATGGCGTTTCTGCCCGGTTACGCCGTGCTCGGCGAGAAGTCGATCTGGCTGCTCGCGTTTTTCCGCCTGCTCCAGGGCGTGGGCTTCGGCGGTTCGTGGGACGGGCTGCCCTCGCTGCTCGCGATGAATGCGCCGCCGCAGCGGCGCGGCTGGTATTCGATGATGGGGCAGTTGGGCGCGCCGATCGGCTTCATCATTGCCGCCGGCCTGTTCCTGTTCCTGCATTGGAGTCTCGAGCCCGACGACTTCCTCACTTGGGGCTGGCGTTATCCCTTCTACGTGGCATTTGCCGTGAACGTGGTGGCGCTCTTCGCACGGCTGCGCCTGGTGGTGACGCACGAATACACCGAGATGCTGGAAGAGGGACAACTCGAGCCGATCAGCACGCGCGAGATGGTGCGCTCGCAGGGCTACAACATCTTTCTCGGTGCATTCGCGGCGCTCGCGAGCTACGCGTTGTTCCACCTCGTGACCGTGTTCCCGCTGTCATGGATCACGCTGCAAAACACGCAGGACATGAACAGCGTGTTGATCGTGCAACTGTGCGGCGCGGCGATCGCCATCGTGTGCACGGTGATTTCGGGGCGCATTGCCGACCGCATCGGCCGCCGCACCACGCTCGGGCTCTTCGCGATCTTCATCGCCATCTTCGCGCTGTTCGCGCCGTTTTTGATGGGCGGCGGCTCGGCCCGGCAGGATATCTTCATTCTCGTGGGCTTCGCGCTGTTGGGACTGTCGTATGGACAGGCGGCCGGGACGGTGACGTCCAACTTCGAGCAGCGTTTTCGCTACACCGGCGCGGCGCTCACGACCGACTTCGCGTGGCTGTTCGGCGCGGCGTTCGCGCCGCTCGTCGCACTGGGCCTGTCGGCGGAGTTCGGGTTGGTGGCCGTGAGCGGCTATCTGCTCTCCGGGGCGGTGTGCACGCTGCTCGCGCTGCGCATCAACAAGGCCCTGGAGACGCGCGACTGACGGCTATACGTCATGCAGCATGCCCACGATGGCGGCGGTGATGTCGCGCGTGCGCGCATCGTGCTCGCGATGAATCATGCCGACCGTGCGCAGCAGCGGCGGATCGGCAATCGGCACGATGCGCAGCAGCGGATCGGCCTGCCAGTCGCCGCGATGCAACAGCGGCAGCACTGAGACTCCCACGTTCTTGCGCACGAGGGCGACGATCGTCTCGATGGAGTTGAGCTCGAGATATTCGGTCACGCCGAGCTTGGCCGCGCGCAGCGCCTGTTCCACCACCATCCCCGTGCGCACGCGTCGGTCGAAGCGCAGGAAGGCGTGCGCATCGAGAATGCGCTGCGGGTCGGACTCGCTCACGTCGCGATTGACGACCATGACCATCGGTTCGGTATAGAGCGGGGTCCACACGAGCCCGTCCGCGCGGGCGTCGCCGGCGCGGGCCACCACGGCGGCGATGTCCACTTCACCTTGCTCCACGAGCTCGGTCAATTCGTCCGAGCGCGCCGACGTGAGCCGCACGTCGAGCCCTGGGTGCGCCGTCTTCAATTCGGCGACCACGAGCGACAGTGCGCCGATGACCGACACCACCGCTCCGATGCTGACCGGTCCCTGCATCGCGTCGACAGGCGTGCGGGTGAGCTCGGCGGTGAGCGCGAGTATCTGCTCGACGCGCGGAAACAGCTCGCGCCCCTGGCGCGTGAGCGTGATCTGCCGGCCGCGTCGGTCGAACAGTCGCTGGCCGACGGCATCTTCCAGTCCACGCATCTGCAGGCTGACCGCCGCCTGGGTCAGCGCCGCGCGCTCGGCCGCGGCTGCGAACGAGCCGGTTTGAGCCACCAGGCGGAACGTCTTCAACATGCGCAGCGTGAGCATCTGTCAGATAAAAATTAATTAAGTATGAAAAAGAAATATTAATATTTCTTTCCGGTGCGCGGGAGACATAATCGTGTCATTCGTGTTCCTCATGAGCGGCCTCGCGGGGCTGGAGGCACGACGATCGAGAAGGAGCGACCCACACAACGCGCCCATGACCATGCCCGCAGACGCCGGGCCGGTGCTCGACGTCACCGGACTAACGCTGAAGTTCTCCAAAGCGCCCGATGCGCCCAACCTCATCGACGGCGTGTCGTTCGCCGTGCACCCCGGCAAGACGCTGTGCATCGTCGGTGAATCGGGCTGCGGCAAGAGCGTGACGTCGCTCGCGCTGATGGGCTTGCTGCCGAGCCCGCCGGCGAACGTCGTGGCCGGACGGGCGATGTTCGAAGGGCGCGATCTGCTCGCGCTCGACGAGCGCGCGTTTGCCGATCTGCGCGGCAATCGTCTCGCGATGATCTTCCAGGAACCGATGACGTCGCTGAACCCGGCATTCACCATCGGTCACCAGATCGAGGAAGGCATTCGCCGTCATCGTGGACTGGACCGTCGGGCCGCGCGCGCCGAGGCGCTCGACATGCTGCGCCGGGTCCGCATTCCCGCGCCCGAGACCCGGCTCGACAACTATCCGCACGAACTGTCCGGCGGCATGCGTCAGCGCGTGATGATCGCGATGGCACTGGCCAACCGTCCCGCGCTGCTCATCGCCGACGAGCCCACCACGGCGCTCGACGTCACCATTCAGGCGCAGGTGCTCACGCTGATCCAGACCCTTCAGCGCGAGACCGGCACGGCCGTGGTGCTGATCACGCACGATCTGGGCGTCGTGGCCGAAGTGGCCGATGACGTCGCCGTCATGTACGCCGGGCGCATCGTCGAGTACGGGGCGGTCGACGAGATCTTCGACGATCCGCAGCACCCCTACACCATTGGCCTGATGGGCGCGATTCCGTCCATCGGCAAGCGCGAGGGCACGCTGGCGACGATTCGCGGCGCGGTGCCGCCGCCCGAGCGCATGCCGCACGGCTGCCGCTTCGCGCCGCGTTGCCCGTTCGCCGAGGCGCACTGCACGCGCGAAGCGCCGGCGGCGCGCGCGTTGTCCGGCTCGCACCGCGTGGCCTGCTGGCTCGCGCCGCTCGAGGCGCATCCGGCGCCGCCCGCCCTGCCGCCCGAAGAGGTCGCCGCATGAACGCCACGCCTGCACTGCTCGAAGCGCGCGACCTGACCAAGCACTTCGGCGGCCATCGCCTCGGTTTCTCCCGCGCCCCCACGGTGTATGCCGTGAACGGCGTGTCGTTCGCCGTGCAGGCGGGCGAGACGTTCGCCATCGTGGGCGAATCCGGTTGCGGCAAATCCACGCTCGGGCGCCTGCTGCTGCGCTTGCTCGACGCCACGCGCGGCGAAGTGCGCTACCGGGGCGAAGACATCATGAAGCTGGACGCGCGCGCCATGCGGCGTCTTCGGCGCGAGTTGCAGATCATCTTCCAGGACCCGTTTGCCTCGCTCAACCCCAGCATGACGGTGGGTGGCCTCATCGGCGAGCCGATCGCCCTGCATGGCCTCGCGCGCGGTCGCGCCCGCGACGAGCGCGTGGCCGAGCTGCTGCGCACCGTGGGCCTGCAACCCGACTACGCGCAGCGGTTCCCCCACGAATTCTCCGGCGGCCAGCGCCAGCGCATCGGCATCGCGCGGGCGCTCGCCGGCGAGCCGCGCGTGATCGTCGGCGACGAGCCCGTCTCCGCGCTCGACGTCTCGGTGCAGGCGCAGGTCATCAATCTGCTCGAACGACTGAAGCACGACTTCGGCCTCACCCTGATCATGGTGGCGCACGACCTCGCCGTGATCCGCCACATGAGCGATCGCGTGGCGGTCATGTATCTGGGCGAGATCGTCGAGCTCGCGAGCGCCGACACGCTCTTCGACAATCCGCTGCACCCCTATACGCAAGCGTTGCTGCAGGCAATTCCGGCGAGCCGCCCGGGCCTGCGGCGCGAGCGCGCGCCGCTGGGCGGCGAGTTGCCGAGCCCCACGGCGCCTCCGCCCGGATGCCACTTTCACCCGCGTTGCCCTCATGCGCGCGCCGCTTGCCGCGAACAGGCGCCGATTCACGAAGTGCTGTCCGATGGCCGGCAGGTCGCCTGTCACTTCTGGCGCGAGATTCAGAACGCGGGCGCGAGCCCGGCGCGCGCCGCGCCGCCGAGCGAGAAGCTCAGTGCGCGCCTGGCGCTCTACCGGGCGCGGCAGCAGCAAGGCGCCCCTGCGGGCTGAGCTGGCGCCATCGAATTCGGAACGCACCAAATCCACGCACGCACACTTGACCAACCACTCACGAGGGGCTTCACGCATGCGCAACGTTTTGCTCGATCTTGTCCTGGCCACGCTACTGACCACGGGGGCCGCGTCGGCGATGGCGCAGTCGACCATCCGCATCGGCCTGCAGGAGGACATCGGTTCGCTCGATCCGGCACGCAGTTCGCAGGTCGTCGACCGCATGGTGCTGCGTTCGTTGTGCAGCTCGCTCGTCGACATCGACACGAATCTGAAGTTCGTGCCCATGCTGGCCACCTCGTGGAGCGTGAGCGCCGACGGCAAGACCTGGACGTTCAAGTTGCGCCAGGGCGTGAAGTTCCACGACGACGAGCCGTTCAACGCGCGCGCCGTGAAAGCCAACCTCGATCGGGCGCGCTCGCTACCCGCGAGCAACCGCAGGAGCGAGCTGTCGTCGATCGAACGCGTGGACGCGGTGGACGACTCGACGGTGAACATCGTGCTCAAGGCGCCGGACTCGGCGCTGCTCGCCACGTTGTCCGACCGTGCGGGGATGATGCTCGCGCCCAAGACGCTCGGTGACGATGCCGCCGTGCAGTCGCACCCGGTGTGCTCGGGGCCGTACAGGTTCGTGCAGCGCGTGCAGAACGACCGCGTCGTGCTGGAGAAATTTCCAGGCTTCTGGGACGCAGGCAAGTACCCCCTCCAGAAGGTGATCTTCCTGCCGATTCCCGACACCACGGTGCGACTGGCCAACGTGCGCTCGGGCTCGCTCGACATGCTCGAGCGCCTGTCGCCCTCGGACGTGAATTCGGTCAAGCGCGACGCGAACCTGAATTTCGTTTCGATCGACGGCCTGGGCTACTACGGCCTCACGTTCAACGTGGCGCCCAATGCGCCGAAGGCATTGCGCGACAAGCGCGTGCGCCAGGCGTTCGACCTGGCCATCGACCGCGACGCCATCAACCAGGTCATCGGCGGCGGCATCTTCACGCCGGCGAACCAGGCGCTGCCGCGCTCGGGGCAGTACTACGACGCCTCGATCCGCACGACCCGGCGCGACGTGGCGAAAGCCAGGGCGCTGCTCAAGTCGGCCGGTTTCGACAGGGTCGACGTGACGCTCAGCTTCGGCAACAACACGGTGTCGAATCAGATGGCGCAGATGCTCCAGGCCATGCTCGCCGAGGCGGGCATCCACCTGAAGCTGCGTCCGATGGACTATGCGGCGGCGCTCGACGCGGCCCATCGCGGCGACTTCGACGTGCTCTACAACGGCTGGTCGGGCCGTGTCGATCCGGACGGCAACCTGCACCAGTTCGTGTCATGCAAGGGCAATCTGAACTACGGCCAGTACTGCAACGCCGAGGTCGACAAGTTGCTGGGCGAGGCGCGCGTGAAGTCCACCGTGGCCGAGCGCAAGCCGCTCTACGACGCCGCCAACAGGATCCTGGCCGAGGATGACCCGATCCTCTACCTGTACGTGCAGCCGTGGCCGTATGTGCTCACGAAGAAGGTGCAGGGCTTCGTGCCGTATCCGGACGGGTTGATCCGCCTGCGCGGCGTGAGCCTGAAGGGCTGAGGGCGCCGCCATGCTGCGACTCGTCGTCCATCGCGCGCTGGTGGCGATCCCCACGCTGATCATCGTCTCGATGATGATCTTCGGGCTGCAGAAGATGCTGCCCGGCGACCCCGTGCTCGCGATGGCCGGCGAGGACCAGAACCCGCAGGTCATCGCGGCCCTGCGCGAGAAGTACCACCTCGACAAGCCGCTGCCCACGCAATACGCGCTCTGGATGGGCGACGTACTGCGCGGCGATCTCGGCCGCTCGCTGCGCACCGGCGAACCCGTGACCAGGCTCATCGCGCAGAAGCTCCCCGTGACGCTGCAGCTCGCGGCGTTCGGTCTTGCGATCGCCATCGGCATCGGCATTCCGCTGGGCATTCTGGCGGCGGCCAATCGCGGCAAGGCGATCGATTACGGCGCCAACGTGCTGGCGCTCTCGGGCATGTCGATTCCGAACTTCTGGCTCGGCATCCTCCTCATCTTTCTCGTCTCGGTGCGCTGGCAACTGCTGCCGTCCTCGGGCTACGTGCCGCCGGGCGAAGACCTGTGGATGAGCCTGAAGACGATGATCATGCCCGCGTTCGTGCTGGGGGCGGCGCTCGGCGCGCAGCTCATGCGCCATACGCGCAGCGCCATGCTCGGCGTGCTGCGCACCGACTACATCCGCACGGCGCGAGCGAAAGGCCTGTTGCGCGGCGCCGTGGTGCTCAAGCACGCATTGCGCAATGCGTTGATCCCGATCGTGACGGTGCTCGCGCTGCTGTTGGGCGAACTGCTGGCGGGCGCGGTGCTCACCGAGCAGGTCTTCACGATCCCGGGCTTCGGAAAGCTGGTCGTGGACGCGGTGTTCAACCGCGACTACGCGGTCGTGCAAGGCGTGGTGCTGGTCACGGCCGTGAGCTTCATCGTGTTGAACCTGCTCGCGGACGTGCTCTACGTGCTGCTCAATCCGCGCCTCAGACGTGCATGAGGCGGCGAATGAGGCGGCGCATGAGGCGTTCCCGAGACGTTCCCTGATGCGTTCATGAACTGTTCTTGAAGCGCGTCCGAAACACGTCAGGACGGCGCAACGTTTCTCGACCGACACCGGAACCCGTACAGACTTCACCGACTTCGAACATGGCCGCACTGCCCACGACTCCTCCATCGCCGAACACGCCTGCCACGGGGATTGCCCCAGCCGCTGCGGTCGCTGCGGCGCCGCGCCGCCGCTATCGCGGCCTGCGCAAGTTCGTGCGCAACCGCGCGGCCGTGGCCGGCGCCGTTATCGTCGCGTTCGCGGTGATCGTGGCACTCTTCGCGCCGTGGCTCTCGCCGCACGATCCCATCGCCACGAGCTTCCTCGCGGTGCGGCAGGCGCCGGGCGCGCTGCATTGGTTCGGCACGGACGAACTGGGCCGCGACGTGCTCGCGCGCATGATCTACGGCGCACGCGCCTCGCTCGCCGCGGGCGTGGTGTCGGTCGGCATCGCCGTGATCGTGGGCGTGCCGCTCGGGCTGCTCGCCGGCTACTTCGGGCGCTGGGCGGATGCGATCGTGTCGCGTCTGGCCGACGCGCTGCTCTCGATCCCTTTCCTGATTCTGGCCATCGCGATGGCGGCGTTTCTCGGCGCGAGCCTTACCAATGCCATGATCGCCATCGGCGTGTCCGCCATGCCGCGCTTCGTGCGCCTGGCGCGAGCGCAGGCGCTCACCGTCAAGGCGGAGGAGTACGTGGAGGGCGCGCGCGCCATCGGTCTCACGCACACGCGCATCATCGTGCGCTACATTCTTCCCAACGTGCTGCCGCCGATCATCGTGCAGGCGAGCCTCACGGTCGCGACCGCCATCATCGCGGAGGCAAGTCTGTCGTTTCTCGGGCTGGGGCAACTGCCCCCCGCGCCGTCGTGGGGCTCGATGCTCAACACCGCCAAGGATTTCGTGGAGCAAGCGCCCTGGATGTCCATTTTCCCCGGTATCGCCATCTTTCTGACGGTACTCGGCTTCAACCTGCTGGGCGACGGGCTGCGTGACGCCCTCGATCCGCGCGAACAATAGCGCGAGCCCGCGGGACACTTCCACCACCATAGACAGAGGTCAACAGCAAGTCCATGACGCACTTCAATTGGCAGAACCCGTACCCGACGCCGCGCCTGCCGGTGTTCGCCCGCAACATCGTGTCGACGTCGCACCCGCTCGCGGCTCAGGCCGGTCTGCGCATCCTCTGGCAGGGCGGCAACGCCGTGGACGCGGCGATTGCCGCCGCCGCGTGCATGACCATCGTCGAGCCGGTGTCCAACGGTCTGGGCGGGGACTGCTTCGCACTCGTCTGGGACGGCAAGCAGGTCCACGGTCTGAACGCTTCGGGAACGGCGCCGGGCGCATGGAGCGTCGACTATTTCCGCAAGAAGTACGGCGAGGAGCACGGCATCGCCAGGCAGCCGATGCGCGGCCTCGACACCGTAACGGTGCCCGGCGTGATCGCGGGCTGGGAGGCGCTGCACGCGAAGTTCGGCAAGCTGCCGTTCGCCGACCTGATGGCGCCGGCCATCGACATTGCCGAACGGGGTCACGCCATCGCGCACATCGTGGCGCGCAAATGGGCCGCCGCCGTGCCCGAACTGAAGAACCAGCCCGGTTACGCGCAGACCTTCACGATCAATGGCCGTGCGCCGACCACGAGCGAGATGATGCGTTTTCCGGGCCACGCGCGCACGCTGCGGCTGCTGGCCAAGGAGGGGCCGCGCGCGTACTACGAAGGCGAGATCGCGCAGCGTATCGCCGCGTGGAACGCCGAGCATGGCGGTGCGATGACGGCCGAGGATCTGCGCAACTACCGCGCCGACTGGGTCAAACCCATCGAGAAGGACTATCGCGGCTACACCGTGCACGAGATTCCGCCGAACGGGCAGGGCATTGCGGCGCTGATGGCGCTGGGCATTCTCGAGAAGTTCGACGTATCGAGCATGGCGGTGGACCGCGTGCATTCGCAGCACTTGCAGATCGAGGCGATGAAGCTCGCCTTCGCCGACCTGTACAAGTACGTAGCGGATCCACGTTCGATGGAAGTCACGCCGGAGCAGATGCTCGACGACGCCTATCTCACCGAGCGCGCGCGGCTGATCGACCCCGAGCGCGCCACGCAGTTCGACTTCGGCATGCCGAAGGCGGGCGGCACCATCTATCTGAGCGCGGCCGACGAGCACGGCATGATGGTGAGCTTCATCCAGTCGAACTACATGGGCTTCGGTTCGGGCGTGGTCGTGCCCGATCTGGGCATCGCGCTGCAGAACCGCGGCTGCGGCTTCTCGATGGACCCGAAGTCGGCCAACGTGGTCGAAGGCGGCAAGCGCCCGTTCCATACGATCATTCCGGCCTTCCTCACGCAGAAGGTGGACGGCAGGCACGAAGCGGTCATGAGCTTCGGCGTGATGGGCGGCGACATGCAGCCGCAGGGCCATCTGCAGTCGATCGTGCGCATGCTCGACTACGGCCAGCAGCCGCAGGCCGCATGCGACGCGCCTCGCTGGAAGGTCAACCGCGACTTCACCATCGACGTCGAAGCGACGCTCGATCGCGAGACCGTCGCGGGCCTGGTCGCGCTTGGCCATAAGCTCAAGGCCATTGACGACCCGTACATGGACTTCGGTTCCGGCCAGTACATCTGGCGTCTGGATCGCAACGATCCGGAGCGCGGTTACGTGGCCGCGAGCGACAGCCGTCGCGACGGCCTGGCCGCCGGCTATTGAGGACCAGCCACCCGCCTCGCCGGGGCGGGTCCCCCGGCGGGCCGGCGCACCCGGTGCCGATCGCGATCGCCGCCGCCCGAAGGGACGGCGGGAGGACCGAAGCGCGCGCCGCCGCACTGTCAGTGCGTGCTCACTCGTCTCGGATTCCTACATGGGGTTGCCGGCATGAGGCTACGTGAAGCTTCCGTTGGTTCATCGAATCGTCACAGTTCCCCCGCGATAATCACGTCGCACGAAGAATCTACAAACTAATTCGGCGGCCGATCTACCGCGTCCATTCGCGCGGGGGCACCGGGCGCCGGTGCGACCCGGGGAAAATGACGCCATGACGATCCGTCATCGAATAACGCTATTGGTGATCCTGACGTTTGTCGCGCTCTCGATCATTGGTGGCTATGCCGTCTACCAGACGCGCGCGAGCGCACAGAAGGTGCGCCAGGTAACGGAAGGCGTGGTGCCGAGCGCGCTCGCTTCCGCCGATCTCGTCTCGCAGGTCAAGGCGGTCCAGATCGCCACCATGACGCTGGTGTACGCGCCGGATGGCACCGTCGTCGAACAGGCGCTCGACAATCTGAGGAAGCTGCGCGGCGAGATCGACCAGTCGCTCGCCCGTCAGGCCGAAGGCGCTGCCAGCGATGCGCAGAAGGGCCTCGTCACCCAGGCGCGCGAGAGCGTCGAGAACTACTTCAATGCGATTGCCGAGACGGCCCGACTCAAGCAGGCGGGCAAGACCGAGATGGCGCAGGCGTTCCTTTTCGCCATGGTCGCGCAGTATCGCGACGAGCTCGAAGGCGTGGTCAACACGCTGCGCGTGGAGAAGAACCGCCAGAAGGACTCGGCCATTGCCACGCTCAACGACACGCTCTCGACCACCACGACGGCCATCGGCCTCGTGACCGGACTGGCCATCGTGCTGCTCACGGCCGTCGGCGCGCTGCTCTACCGGCAGATCACGCGTCCGCTCTCGCGCATGCAGGCGATGATGAGCGAGATCGCCAGCAGCCAGGACTTCACGCGTCGGGTGCCGGTCGGCCGCATGGACGAGATCGGTCATTCGATCGTCGCGTTCAACGGCATGATCGAGAAGATTCAGGAGCGATCCGCGCAGCTCAAGCAGAAGACGGCCGACATTCAGGCCATGTTGCAGAACATGCAGCAGGGCATTCTGACGGTGATCGACGGCTCGAAGGTGCATGGCGAGTATTCCGCCTACCTCGAAGCGATCTTCGAGACGAAGGATATCGCCGGACGTCCGGTCATGGAACTGGTCTTCGGCGACAGCGATCTGGGCTCGGACGCGCTCTCCCAAGTCGAAGCGGCCATCGACGCGTGCATCGGGCAGGACGCCGTCAACTTCGCCTTCAACGAGCACCTGCTGGTCGGCGAGATCGGCAAGCGCATGGCCGACGGCCGCGTGAAGCAGCTCGATCTGACGTGGTCCGCGATCACCGACGAGAACGACACGATCCTGCGCCTGATGCTGTGCGTGCGCGACGTGACCGAGCTGCGCGAACTGGCCGCCGAGGCCAACGAGCAGAAGCAGCGCCTGGAGATGATCGGCGAGATTCTGGCCGTCAGCCAGGAAAAATTCCATCACTTCATCGAGAGCTCCACGAGCTTCATCCGCGAGAACGAGCGCATCATCCGCAAGCATTCGCAGGCCGACAGCGCGGCGATCGCGGAGCTGTTCCGCAACATGCACACGATCAAGGGCAATGCGCGCACGTACAACCTGCAGTACCTGACCAACGTCGTGCACGAGACCGAGCAGCGCTACCACGAACTGCGCCAGCCCGACGTTGCCCGCCAGTGGGACCAGGACGGCCTGATGCGCGAGCTCCAGCGCGTGCGCGAAGCCGTCGACACCTACGCGCGGATCAACGAGATGAGCCTGGGCCGCAAGGGGCCGGGCAAGGCCGCCGATGAACAGACGATGGTGGTCGATCGCGCACACATCCGCGCGAGCCTGCGCATGCTCGAAGCGGCCGACCCGAACGACCTGCGTCAGCTCGTCGCCATGCGCGACGCCGTGCACCAGACGCTGCGTCTGCTTGGCACCGAAGGCGTGGGCGAGGCGCTGGGCGGCGTGCTCGACTCGCTGCCGTCGCTGGCCGCCGAGCTGGGCAAGCCAGCCCCGGTCGTGCGCATCGACGACAACGGCTACCGGCTGCGCCCGCCGGCCGTGCGCATCCTGCGCGACGTGTTCATGCACCTGTTGCGCAATTCGATGGACCACGGCCTGGAGAGCGCCGAGGAACGCCGCGCCAGCGGCAAGCCGGAGGCCGGCACCATCGATATCGAAGTGGGCCTCGATCACAACATGCTGCAGGTCACGCTGACCGACGACGGGCGCGGCCTCGCGCTGCACCGGATTCGCAGCATCGCGGTGCAGCGCGGCTGGATCACTGAGCAAACCTACGTGAGCGACGAGCAGATCGCGCAGTTCATCTTCCGCCCCGGCTTTTCGACGGCCTCGCAGGTCACCGAAGTCTCCGGGCGCGGCGTGGGCATGGACGCGGTGCAGGACTTCGTGCGCCGCGAGCACGGACGCATCGAGCTGCGCTTTACCGACGAGCGCAAGGGCGCCGAGTATCGCCAGTTCCAGACGGTCGTTTGTCTGCCCGACAACCTCGTGGTCGACGGCTTCGACTTGAATAGCGTGGCTGCCGACGCGGTCGATCCGCCGGCGCTCGCGAGCGGCGCGCGCAACGCACCGCTTTCGGAGACGAGATGAGTATGTCGGCAGTGCAATGGGTGTTGGCCGGTGTGCTCGCCGGCGCAGCGGGAGCGGGGCTGATCGCGTTCGTCGCGCACCGCGCGCGCCTGGCGCGGGCCACCGCGCATTGGCGCGCGCTCACGAAGACGCATGACGAGGCGCTCGAGCAGGCGCTGGAGCGCGAGCGCCTCGCCGTCGCCGCGAAGGCCGAACTCGCACAGGCCAACGACGAGGCGCTGGCCGAGCTGCGCGCGCGCCTCGCACGGGCGGAGCAGGACCTGCAGGCGGCGCGCAAGTCGGAAGCGGCCGTGCTCGACGCCAAGGCGATGTGGCAGGGCGAGGCGCAGCGCATCGCCGGCGAAGCCGCGCGCCTGCGCGGGCTGGCGGCGACCTTCGAGCGCTGGCATGAGCAAATGATCTCGCTCATGACGCAGAACCAGGACATGCACGCGAAGAACCACGAGCTCGCGTCCATCGTGCGGCATGTGCTGATCGTCTCGCTCAACGCGTCGATCGAAGCGGCGCGCGCGGGCGCGGCCGGGCGCGGCTTCGGCATCGTGGCGAGTGAAGTGCGTGCGCTTGCCACCCGCTCGGAGGAGCTCTCGAAGAGCTATCGCGACAGCTTGCATCGCAACGACGTGACCACCACGGCGACGTTTCAGGACATTCAGGCGGGCGGCAAGATGATCGCGGCCTCGCTCTCCAGTGTCGAGGCGCTCGCCCAGCAGTTGCATTCCCGACTTCACTGAGCAGGCAGGTTTCGTTGTGATCAGCGCTCACGCACGCGACAGTTTCGAACGCATTCTCCACAAGGCCGCGCGCACCCGGCTTGCCCGCGCCGAGCACGACGTGTGCGAGATCGTGCCGATCGGTACGAGCCACGACGCGCGGGACAGCGCCGATCTGGCAGCCCGCTACGCCAACGTGGTGGTGCTCACGATCTCGTCGATCGGCTTTCGCATGCTGCTCGTGCTGCATTTCGACGAAGACGAGACGACCGCGGCGTACTTCTGCGGCGACGCCGGGGACAAGCCGTTTCGCGAAGTGTTTCTCGAGATCAGCAACCTGTGCTGCGGCGCGATCAACCAGGAGCTGCTCAATTATTTCCCCGACCTTGGCATGTCCACGCCCTATGTGCTGAGCGCGCGCTGCGTGCCGTACCTCATGCAGCTCAAGCCGAATCATCTGGCGTCGTGGGAAATCACCTTCGCGGGCTCGGTGCGGCTCGCGGCCACGCTGTGCGTGTGCGCGCACGCGCCGCTCGACTTTCACGCCGACGTCGCCGGGACGCAGGACAGCAGCGGCGAGCTCGAGATGTTCTGAGCGCACGGCCTCCCACGCCCGGGCGGCGGCCCGATCGGCGCCGGGCGGGTCGCCCGGCATCGCCCAACACCGAATTACGACTTGGCAAGGAAATACGACAATGAACCGAAGCACCCCCCGCGAGTCGGTCAGCCAGTTTCTGATCCTGGACGACAGCGTCGAGCACGAATATCCCGAAGCGCTCGTGCGCGGCATGATCGACATCACCGAAGGCGTGTTTCGCGGTCTGTTCGGCGATATCGCGCTGTCGTGCGAGCCCCCGAGCGTGGTGCGCGATCGCATCATCTTCGGTGAAGTGTTCAGCCTGATCCCGCTCGAGAGCGCCTGGTGCCGCGGCTACATGATGATGCAGGCCGAGCAGGTGCCGTTCATGCAATTGCTGGAGCACACCGGCCGCTGCGAGGGGCAGGCCGGCTTTCGCGAGCTCAACGGTATGCTCGGCGAACTGACGAACCTCATCTGGGGGGCGTTCAGAAATCGTTACATGGGCGATCCGGCAACGGTCGACCGCATGCAGGTGCAGGTGCCGCTGCTCATCAACCACAAGCAGAAGTACATCTCGTTCGGCACCGACAACCCGCAGCTGTGTTTCGTCTACCGGTTCACCGATCCGGTCGACGGCCGCGTCGTCACGCTGCATCAGCATTTCGTGTTCAGTCTCAACTGGTCGCCCGAAGCGTTCCGCGAAGCGGCGCAGGCGAGCGCCGGGACTGTCGAGACCGGGGCGCTCGAACTGTTCTGAGGCCCCGGCTTGCTCACCCATCACTCACACACACAAGGACAACACCATGGCTAAGATTCTCGTGGTCGACGATTCGAGCACCGTGCGCGACGAAGTCGCGGGCTTTCTGCGCAGGAACGGCTTGGACGTGGACACGGCCGTCGACGGCAAGGACGGCCTGGCCAAAATCAAGGCGAGTCCCGGCGTGAAGCTCGTCATCAGCGACGTGAACATGCCCAACATGGACGGCCTGACGATGGTCGAGAAGATTCGCGGCGAGCTCGCGAACACGACCGTCAACGTCGTGATGCTCACCACCGAGAGCAGCCCGGCCATGAAGGAGCGCGGCAAGGCCGCCGGCGTGAAGGGCTGGATCGTCAAGCCGTTCAAGGGCGAGGCGGTGCTCGAGACGTTCCGCAAGCTCGCCGGCTGAGCCGGGCTGCGACGCGTCTCGCGTCGAAGGCGCGATCGGACGTGGGCAACTGCGGCGCTGCACGCAGGACGCAGGCATCGCGGCGAATGTCGCCGCCACGCAGCGGCGGCGTTACACTGCTCACTTTCCGCATTCGCGAAGATCGCGCATTCTCGCCTTTAGCCCATGAGCGTCGCATCCCAGAAAAAGAAACCGGCTGCCGTCCCCGAATCCCAACAATCCGTCGCCGGCGCGCCAGATGCCGAGACGAACGACGCGCGCGGCGCGCATGACGCCGGCGCCTACGTCCCGCGTCCGGCGGCCGATGCGGCAGACGCCCGTCCGCGCCGCTCCAAGCTGCGGCTCACCTACGTCATCGCGAGCCTGGACCGGCTGCTGCGCCGCCACATGACCGAGGCGCTCGCGCCGCTCGGCCTCACGCTCGCGCAGTTCACGGCGCTGTCGGTGCTCGACGCCCGCGGCAAGCTCTCCAATGCGCAGCTCGCGCAACGCTCGTTCATCACACCGCAATCGGCCAACGAAGTGGTGAGCGTCATGGCCGCGCGCCAGTGGATCACGCGCGAGCCCGACCCCAATCACGGCCGCATCGTGCTGCTGCAACTGACCGACGAAGGCCGTCGGGTGCTCGCGCAATGCGAGGCCGTCGCGAAGGAGATCGACGCACGCATGCGCGCCGGCGTCAGCCGCGAGGACGCCGCCGCCGTGCAGCGCCATCTCGAACTGTTCGTCCGGAACCTGCGCGACTGAACCTCCCCCTCCACCGGCTCGGACCTCATGGCCGTACCGCCTCGCCCGACTCCGGGTTTGTCCCGACCCGCCGATTGCTTGTTTTGTCAGGTAGCTTGATATTAAATGGAGTCCGTCGCGCGCAGGGAAGACGCGCACGAGTGAAAGCGACCGAATCCCGGTGATATCGCAAGACGAAGACGGCGAGCCCTTCGTGCGGCCTCGTCCCAGTTGCGATGCGCATGCCGTTAATATCAGGTTTCCTGATTAATAACCTGATTGATTGGCGAATGTACATCGTCTCGTCGCCCGATGCCGGCAACGGCGCATCAGGTGCCGCCAGCGACAGGCGGCAGCCGACGTCCATCAAGAAGAGTACAGGAGACACCATGGAATCGAATCGGGACGGCAGCGCGCAGGCGTTGCCATTGGGGGCCGAGGGCGCCGGCAGTGCGTCGAGTCCGGTCGCGCTCACGCTGGCGCTGTGTTTTGCGGTGGCACTGCTCGAGGGCCTCGACCTGCAGTCGGTCGGCGTGGCCGCGCGAGGCATGGCCCGGGAGTTCGGCCTGAGCGTCGCCCAGATGGGCATTGCCTTTTCGGCGGGCACCTTCGGTCTGCTGCCGGGGGCGATGGTCGGCGGGCGCCTGGCAGACAGCATCGGCCGCAAGCGCGTGCTGATGCTGTCTGCGGCGCTTTTCGGCGTGCTGTCGATCGCCACGGCGTTCGTATCGGACTTCTGGATGCTGGTGATCGTGCGCGTGCTCACGGGCATCGGCCTGGGCGGCGCAATGCCGAACCTGATCGCACTGTCCTCGGAGGCGGTTGCGCCGCGCCTGCGCGGCACGGCGGTGAGCATCATGTACTGCGGCATTCCGCTGGGCGGCGGCATCGCGGCGACCATCGGCATGCTCACGGTAAGCGAGGCGGATTGGCGCCACATCTTCTACGTCGGCGGCGTCGGCCCGCTGCTGCTGTTGCCGCTGCTCGCGATCTGGCTGCCCGAGTCTCGCGCCTTCGCGGCGGCCACCGCGCAGGGGCAGCGCGCCACGCCCGCGCCCATGATGTCGGTGCTCTTCTCCGAAGGGCGCGGTATCTCGACGGTGCAACTGTGGCTGTCCTATTTCTGCACGCTCATCGTGCTGTACTTCCTGCTCAATTGGCTGCCGTCGCTCATGGGCTCGCGAGGACTGGCGCGCGGCGAGATCGGCTGGGTGCAGATCCTCTTCAACGTGGGCAGCGCCGTGGGCGTGCTGTTGCTCGGCTACCTGATGGACCGCGCACGCATGTCGCTCGTGATCGGCGGCATGTACCTCGGCATGATCGCTTCGCTCGTCGGTCTGGCCGCCGCACACGGCTTCGGCGTGCTCGCCACGGCGGCATTTTTCGCGGGCATGTTCATCATTGGCGGCCAGTCCGTGCTGTACGCCCTCGCCGCGGCCTACTACCCGACGGCCATGCGCGGCACGGGCGTGGGCGCCGCCGTCGCGATCGGGCGCATCGGTTCGGTGGTCGGCCCGCTCGCGGCGGGCATGCTGCTCGCCGTGGGCAGCAGCGCGGCGGTGGTGATCGGTGCGAGCATCCCGGTCACCATCGTGGCGGCGCTCGCCGCGCTCACGCTGATCCGTCGTCCCCGCGCGGCCGACTGACCGGGCTTCATCGCGGTCGGCTTCGCTTGCATGCGACGGATGGCGCTTACTCGCCCCGTCGCGTTTTTTTCTTGAGCACGCGCCCGCGCGCTCGGGCTTTGAACTGCCGGCACGGCATCCATGCTCGGCCGGCGAGACACATAACTAAATCGATAACCAGGAGACTTTCATGGCACTTCGCTCTTTTCGCTTCGCTCCTTCGCGCAAGGGCGCCCTGGCGCTCGGCGCCTTCGCCGCTTGCGCCGCGCTGGCCGCGCCCGGCATGGCGCGCGCGCAGTCGAACGTCACGATGTACGGCATTGTCGACACCGGCATCGAGTACGTGTCGCACGCGAGCGCAAACGGCGCGGTGTGGCGCATGCCGGGCGTGACCGGCGAACTGCCGTCGCGTTGGGGCCTGCGCGGCAGCGAAGACCTCGGCGGCGGCCTGTCGGCCATCTTCCAGCTCGAGAGCGGTTTCAACGTGCGCGGCGGCGACCTCGGGCAGGGCGGCCGCCTGTTCGGCCGTCAGGCGTTCGTCGGCGTGAAGGGCCCCTACGGCACGCTCGCGTTCGGCCGTCAGTACACGATGACCTACTACGCGCTGCTGGGCTCGGACGTGCTCGGCCCGGACATCTACGGCATGGGCTCGTTCGACGCGTACATTCCGAACGCCCGTGCCGACAACTCGGTCACTTACCAGGTCGGCTGGCAGGGGCTGACCTTCGGCGTGGGCTATTCGTTCGGCCGCGACTCCGGCGGCACCGGCAACTCGCCGGGACAGGGCACATGCGCGGGCCAGGTGCCCGGACAGGCGGTGCAGTGCCGCGACTGGTCGGTGATGCTCAAGTACGACGCGAGCAACTTCGGCGTTGCGGCGTCGTATGAGGAGCAGCGCGGCGGCACCAACGCGGCGGCCAACTTCTTCGACGGTCAGCCGACGTCCGCCTTCACCAGCAGCAGCGACAAGGACACGCGCACGACGCTCGGCGCGTACTACAAGTACGGCGCGCTCAAGGTCGGCGGCGGCTGGCTCGGCCGGCGCGTCTCCACGTCGGCAGTCAACACGCACTCGGACCTGTTCTATCTGGGCGCCGCCTATAACGTTACGCCGGCATGGCTCGTCGACGGCGAGGTCTATCGCATCATCAACAGCGACCACGACACGCGCGGCACCATGACCACGCTGCGTGCGACGTATTCGTTCTCGGTGCGCACCGCCGTCTACGCGCAGGCCGCCTATCTGTTCAACAGCGCGCGCGCGGCGTACTCCGTGAGCGGCGGCGGTGGCGGCACCACGCCGCCGGCCGGCACGGGCCAGACCGGGGTGATGCTCGGCATGCGCCACACGTTCTGATTTTTTCCGGATCAGGGTTTTTACTGAAGACATCGGGCTTGTAATGTAAGGTTTCCTGATATTAAATGTGACTGTTGGCAACGCCGCGCGTCACTTCCGGCGCGCGGTGCAGGAAATTCAGGACACTTGGGAATTACGCAAATGAATGCATACGAAGGACGCTGGAAAACGATCGACGTGAAGGTGCAGGACGGCATTGGCTGGGTCACTTTCAACCGCCCGGACAAGCGCAACGCGATGAGCCCGACGCTCAACGCCGAGATGAACCAGGTGCTCGACGCGCTCGAACTCGACGCCGACGCCAAAGTGATCGTGCTGACCGGCGCGGGCGCGGCGTGGACGGCCGGCATGGACCTGAAGGAGTATTTCCGCGAGATCGACGGCGGCCCGGAAATCGTGCAGGAGCGCGTTCGCCGCGACGCGTCCGACTGGCAGTGGCGCCGCCTGCGCATGTACGCGAAGCCCACCATCGCGATGGTCAACGGCTGGTGCTTCGGCGGCGGTTTCTCGCCGCTGGTGGCATGCGATCTGGCCATCGCCGCCGACGAAGCCGTGTTCGGCCTGTCGGAAATCAACTGGGGCATTCCGCCGGGCAATCTGGTGAGCAAGGCGATGGCCGACACCGTGGGACACCGTCGCGCGCTGCACTACATCATGACCGGCGACACGTTTACCGGCGCGCAGGCCGCCGAGATGGGGCTCGTCAACCAGAGCGTGCCGCTCGCGCAACTGCGCGAAGCCACGCTGGCGCTGGCGGCCAAATTGCTGGAAAAGAACCCGGTGGTGCTGCGTGCGGCCAAGCACGGCTTCAAGCGCTCGCGTGAGCTCACGTGGGAGCAGTGCGAAGATTATCTGTACGCGAAGCTCGATCAGGCGCAGTTGCGCGACCCCGAGCATGGCCGTGAGCAGGGCCTCAAGCAATTCCTCGACGACAAGTCGATCAAGCCGGGGCTGCAGGCTTACAAGCGTTGATGCGGCGCCCGGGAAAGCAGCCGGCAAAGTAGCCCGGGAAAGCAGCCCGGGAAAGCGACCGGGCAAACGGTGCAATGAAGGGACGAAGGAGAATGCGCAATGCATGAAGTGCAGATGCTGATCGGCGGGCAGTGGCGCGGCGCGCAGGGCGGCGCAACGTTCGAGCGGATCGATCCGGTGACGGGCGAGGTGGCGAGCCGCGCGCCGGCGGCCACGCTGGCCGACGCGCAGGCCGCGGCCGACGCCGCGCAGGCGGCCTTTCCGGCGTGGGCGGCGCTCTCGCCCACGGCACGCCGCCAGCGCCTGCTTGCCGCGGCCGAGTGCATGGACGCGCGCGCGGCGGAGTTCATCGCAATCGGTGCGGCCGAGACCGGGGCCATGGCCAACTGGTATGGCTTTAACGTCATGCTCGCCGCGAACATGCTGCGCGAGGCGGCGGCGATGACCACGCAGATCGACGGCAGCGTGATTCCGAGCGACGTGCCGGGCAGCCTCGCGCTCGCCGTGCGCTCCCCGGTCGGCGTGGTGCTGGGCATCGCGCCGTGGAACGCCCCGGTGATTCTCGCCACGCGCGCGCTCGCCATGCCGCTTGCCTGCGGCAACACGGTGGTGCTCAAGGCCTCGGAGCAGTGCCCCGGCGTGCATGCGCTCATCGGCGCGTGCCTGCACGAGGCTGGCCTCGGCGATGGCGTGGTCAATGTCGTGACGAACGCGCCGCAGGATGCCGGCGACATCGTGGCGCACCTCATCGCGCACCCTGCGGTGCGGCGCGTGAACTTCACCGGCTCCACGCACGTGGGCCGCATCATCGCGAGGCTGGCGGCCGAGCATCTGAAACCGGCGTTGCTCGAACTCGGCGGCAAGGCGCCGGTGCTCGTGCTCGACGACGCCGACCTGGATGCGGCCGTCGACGGTATCGCCTTCGGCGCGTTCTTCAATCAGGGGCAGATCTGCATGTCGACCGAGCGTGTGATCGTCGACGCGAAGATCGCCGACGCCTTCGTCGAGAAGCTCACCGCCAAGGCAGCCAAGCTGCGCGCGGGCGCCCCCACGTCGCCCGACAGTGTGCTCGGCGCGATGGTGAGCGCACAGGCGGCCTCGCGTGTCGCCGCGCTGGTGGAGGACGCGCGCGAGCACGGCGCGCGCCTGCCGCTGGGCTGCCGCGTGGAGGGCGCGATCATGCAGGCTACCATCGTCGACGGCGTGACGCCCGCAATGCGTCTGTATCGCGAAGAGTCGTTCGGGCCGGTGGTCACCATCGAGCGCGTGAGCGGCGACGAAGACGCCGTGCGCGTGGCCAACGACAGCGAATTCGGCCTGTCGGCGGCGATCTTCAGTCGCGACGTGGCTCGCGCGATGCAACTCGCCAGAAGAATCGAGTCCGGCATCTGCCACATCAACGGCCCGACGGTGCACGACGAAGCGCAGATGCCGTTCGGCGGCGTGAAGGCCAGCGGTTACGGACGCTTCGGCAGCAAGGCGTCCATCGGCGAGTTCACCGAACTGCGCTGGATCACCGTGCAGACCACACCGCGCCATTACCCGATCTGATCGCCAGGGCGCCTGCGGGCGCGACGACGAATGAGGATGCGCCCGCGCGCGAATGCTCCCGAGAGAGCGGCGCGCCCGGGCGACGCAGGAGACAGTGTTTTGAACCAAGGCAACAACACGGCCCCGGACGGGCATCGCTACCGCCGGGTCACCATCGGCAACCCCGGCGTCGAAGTGCGGCGCGACGGCGAGTTCTGGTACCTGCGCTCGCGCGAGCCGCTGGGCGACTTTCCCGTGCGGCTCACCGACCGGCTCGTGTCCGGTGCGGCGCGTCACCCCGAGCGCTGGCTCGTTGCGCGGCGCGGCCCGGACGGCCGGTGGATCGGCATCAGTTACGCACAGATGCTCTCGCGGGCGCGTGCGATCGGTCAGGCGCTGCGAGATCGTGGGCTGTCACCGGAGCGCCCCATCGCCATCCTGTCGGGCAACGATCTCGAACATTTCCAGCTCGCGCTCGGCGCCATGGTGGCCGGCGTGCCCTTCGCGCCAATTTCGCCGGCGTACTCGATCGTGTCGACGGATTTCGGCAAGCTGCGGCACACGATGGACCTGCTGCAGCCGGGGCTCGTGTACGCGAGCGACGCGAGCGCCTATGGCCGCGCGATGGACGCGGTGCTGCCCGCGGAGGTGATCCGCGTCTCGGCGCAGGGCGGGCAGGGCACGCTCGCGTTCGATGCGCTGCTCGACACCACGCCGCGCGACATCGACGCGCATCACGCCAGGGTCAACGCCGACACGGTGGCGAAGATTCTGTTCACGTCCGGCTCGACGCGCCAGCCGAAGGCCGTACCCACCACGCAACGCATGTTGTGCAGCAACCAGCAGATGCTGCTGCAGACGTTTCCCACTTTCGGCGAGCAACCGCCCGTACTGGTCGACTGGCTGCCGTGGAATCACACCTACGGCGGCAGCCACAACGTGGGCATCGCGCTCTACAACGGCGGCACGTTGTACATCGACGACGGCAAGCCCGTGGCCGGCAAGTTCGAGGAGACACTGCGCAACCTGCGCGAGATTTCGCCCACGGTGTACTTCAACGTGCCCAAGGGCTGGGAAGATCTCGCCATCGCGCTGGAGACGGACGCCGTGTTGCGCGAGCGTTTCTTCGCGCGCGTGAATCTCTATTTCTTCGGCGGCGCGGGGTTGTCGCAGGCCGCGTGGGACCGGCTCGAGCGCGTGACCGAAGCGCACTGCGGCGAGCGCATCCGGATCATGTCCGGCCTGGGCATGACCGAGACGTCGCCCAGTTGCATGTTCACGACGGGCCCGATCATGCGCGCGGGCTACATCGGCCTGCCGGCGCCGGGCTGCGAGGTCAAGCTCGCACCGGTCGGCGGCAAGCTCGAAGTGCGCTTTCGCGGCCCGAACGTGATGGCGGGCTACTGGCGCCATGTGGCGACGGACCCCGTGTTCGACGAGGAAGGCTACTACTGCACGGGCGATGCCGCGACGTTTGTCGACGTGGCGCAGCCGGAGCTCGGGCTGCAGTTCGACGGCCGCATTACCGAGGACTTCAAGCTCACGTCGGGCACGTTCGTGAGCGTGGGTCCGCTGCGCGCGCGCGTGATCTCGGAAGGGGCGCCCTACGTGCAGGACGCCGTCGTCACCGGCATCAACCGGGCCGACATCGGTCTGATGGTGTTTCCGCGCGTGGAGGACTGCCGTCGCCTGAGCGGACTGGGCGCCGACGCGCCGCTCGCCGAGGTGCTCGCCTCGCCGGCCGTGCGCGACGTCTTCTCGGCGCTGCTCGAGCGGCTCAATGCCACTGCCGGCGGCAGCGCGACCTACGTTGCGCGGCTCATGCTGCTCGACACGCCGCCGTCGCTCGATCGCGGCGAGGTGACCGACAAGGGCTCGATCAACCAGCGGGCCGTGCAGGACCACCGCGCCGCGGCGGTCGATGCCCTGCACGCGGCACAGCCGGGCAAGACGGAGGACCCGCGCATCATTCTTGCGCCGGCCCGACGCTGACATGGCGAGCCCGGCATCGCAAAGCGCGGCGCAGGACATTGCGTTCGTGCTGGAAACGCTCGGCGTGGGCGAAGCGCTCGCGCGTCTCGCGCCGTTGCGCGAACTCGACACGGCAACGCTCGTGCAGGTCGTCGACGAGGCCGCGCGCTTCGCGGGCGACGTGCTCGCGCCGCTCAACGCCGTGGGCGAGCGCGAGGGCTGCACATGGCGCGAGACCAACGGCGGCGAGGTGCGCACGCCCGCCGGCTTTGCCGACGCCTATCGGCGATATCGCGAGGCCGGCTGGCCGTCGCTGCCGTGTGATCCGTCGCTTGGCGGGCAAGGCCTGCCGGTAGTCGCGCAAGTGGCGGTGCAGGAGCTCACCGCCGGGGCGAACCTCGCCTGGACCATGTATCCCGGCATTCTGCATGGCGCCTACGAGTGCGTGCATCGCTTCGGAAGCGAGGCCTTGCGGGCTGCCTGGCTCGGGCCGTTGGTCAGCGGCGAAACGCTCGCGACCATGTGCCTGACCGAACCGGGCGCGGGCAGCGACCTTGGCCGGATCCGCACGCGTGCGCAATGGGCCGACGACGCGCACGAAACGGCCCGTATCACCGGCGAGAAGATCTTCATCTCGGGCGGTGAGCACGACCTCACGCCCAATATCGTGCATCTGGTGCTGGCCCGCACGCCCGGAGCCCCGGCCGGCAGCGCGGGGCTCTCGCTGTTTCTCGCGCCCAAGGTGCTGGCCGACGGCCGGCGCAACGCCGTGCGCTGCACGGGCCTCGAGCACAAGATGGGCATTCGCGGCAGCGCCACGTGTTCGATGGCGTTCGAGGGCGCCATCGGCTATCTCGTCGGCGCGCCCAACCGCGGACTCGAAGCGATGTTCGCGATGATGAACTCCGCGCGCCTGCATGTCGGCGCGTCGGGCGTCGGCCTCGCGCAGCGCGCCTACGACATGGCGCTGCGCCACGCCCATGAGCGCGTGCAGTCGCGTGTGGCCGACGGTGCGCCGGATGCACCCATCGCGCAGCATCCGGCCGTGTGGCGGCTGCTCGAGGGGCAGCGCGTGGCGGTCGAAGGCGCGCGACTGTTGCTGTATCGGGCCGCGCTTGCCGTCGACGAGTCGCATCACGCCCAGACCGCGCAGGCCCGCGCGCAGGCCCACGCCCTGGCGGCGCTGCTCACGCCCGTCGTCAAAGCAATGCTCACCGAGCGGGCTTTTCTCGGGGCGAGCGACGCGCTGCAGGTGTTCGGCGGCTACGGTTACATCGAAGAGACGGGGATCTCGCAGGTGCTGCGCGACGCGCGCGTCCCGATGATCTACGAAGGCACCAACGAAATCCAGGCCGTGGATCTTCTTCTGCGCAAGATTGCGAAGGACGACGGCGCCGCGTTGTCGCACTGGCTGTCATGGGCGCGCTCGCAAGTCGCCGAGGCGCGCCGTCTGGAGGGCCTCGGCGGGTTCGATGCGGCGCTCGCCTGCCTGGACGAGTGGGCGCAGCTCATGGCACCGCTGCTCGCGCTGACGCGGACGTCGCCGCGCGCGGCGCTGTGCGTGGCGGGCGAAGTGATGCGCTCGGTGCATGGACTGTCCATGGCGGGACTGTGGGCGCACGCCGCGCTCGCGGCAGTTGCGGCCGGCAGGGCGGATCGCGCCAAGTGCCGGGCCGCGCGCTACTGGCTCAAGTTCGAACTGCCGCAGACCCGGTGCGCGATGGCGATCGTCGCGGCACAACTGACCGATCCGGAGACGGCCGAATGAATCTCGACAAACTCGTCGCCATCGACACGCACGTGCACGCCGAGGTGTCGTGCTGCCAGCCGCCGGACCTGTTCGGCAAGGCGTTCGACGACGCCGCCGACAAGTACTTCGGCACGGTGCTCAAGCAGAACCGCCGCCCGACGATTCCGCAGACCATCGAGCATTATCGCGAGCGCAACATCGGCTTCGTGATGTTTACGGTCGATTGCGAGGCGAACATCGGCCGTCGCCGCATTCCGAACGAGGAGATCGCGGGATTTGCACAGGAGAACGCCGACATCATGATCGCATTCGCGAGCATCGATCCGCACAAGGGACGCATGGGCGTGCGCGAGGCGCGGCGTCTCGTCGAGACGTTCGGTGTGCGCGGCTTCAAGTTCCATCCGACCATGCAGGGATTCTTCGCGAACGACCGCATGGCGTATCCGATGTACGAACTGATCGCCGAGCACAAGCTCACGGCGGTCTTCCACAGCGGCCATTCGGGCATCGGCTCCGGCATGCCGGGCGGCGGCGGTCTGCGGCTCAAGTTCTCGGAGCCGATTCACCTCGACGACGTGGCGACGGACTTTCCCGACATGAACATCGTCATCGCGCATCCGTCGTGGCCCTGGCAATCGCAGGCGCTGTCCATCGCGCTGCACAAGCCGAACGTCTACATCGATCTGTCGGGATGGTCGCCGAAGTACTTTTCGCCGGAGCTGATCCAGTATGCCAATTCGCTGCTGCGCGAGAAGATGCTGTTCGGCTCGGACTTCCCGCTGATCGCGCCCGATCGCTGGCTTCGCGACTTCGAGACGGCCGGCTTTCGCGACGAGGTCAGGCCGCTGCTGCTCAAGACGAACGCGGCGCGCATGCTCGGACTTGGAGGACAGGCCTGAGAGCGGGGCCCCGAGGCTACCCCGATGCGGACCTTCGGCGCGGATGTCAGCGCAGCCCCGGCATGCCGTAGCGCAGGCGAGCGGCCTCGCGCATGGCGCTGATAAGCGTTTGCTCCGGCGGGGTGGGCAAGGTGTCGTTGCGCCACAGAATGCCGATGGACTCCTCGGTGCCTTTCATGGCGAAGGGCAGGGCGCACAGCACACCCTGCGCCAGGTCGTCCTGCACGGTGATTTCCGAGGCGATCCAGACGACGTCGTCGTGCAGCGCCATCGCGCGCGCGAGCGACATCGACAGCAGTTCGGAATAGTCGTCGAGCGCGCCGACGCCGTGCGCGCGCAGGAAGCTGTCGGCCGTGTGGCGCAGGATCGTGCCGTGCGGTGGCAGCACCACATGGTAGCCGGCCACGTCGGCGAGCGACACGCTGCGCTGTTGCGCGAGCGGATGCGACGCACGCACGACCACGCACAGCGGAGTGGCGCACAGGTGCTCGAACGTGAGCCCGGCCATGCCCTCCGGGTCCGACATGCGACCGAGCGCGAGCGCGACCTGTCCGGACTTCAGTTGCGCGAGGAGCTGCTGGTTCGCGCCGGTATGCACCTGCACGACGATGCCGGGCCACTCGCGGCGGAATGTCGCGAGCACGCCGGGCATCATGGCCGCCGCCAGCGTGGGCAGCACGGCGATCTCGACCACGCCGCCCGTCTGGCCGACCGCTCGCGAGAGCACGTCGATGCCCTGACGCAGCGCGCTCACGCTCGCGCCCGCGTGGCGCAGGAACAGTTCGGCCTGTGCCGTCGGCCGCGCGCCGTTGCGTCCGCGATCGAACAGGCGCACGCCCAGGAGCCCCTCGAGCTCGGCAATCGTCTTGCTGACGGCGGGCTGGGTAATGGACAGCGCCTCGGCGGCGCGCTGCAGGCTGCCGTGTTGCGCCACGGCGAGCAGGCATTGGAGATGGCGCAGCTTGATCCGGCCGTCGAGTCGATGTCGTTCCATGCCGGGAAGTTATGAAAAGCTTAAGAAAATGTCAATAAATATATCCGTTCATTATGGATATAGTTGTCGAAAACAAACTGGCGGGCGCGCGGCGCCTGGCCGGACCGTCAACACAAAAATGGAGTGAGACCATGTCGAAAACGACAACCGTCCTGCGCCCCCGCGACTGGGATTCGCATCCCAGGCTCATCGACAGCGGGTACAAGTCCACGGCGCTGCGCGGCCCCAAACAACTGCTCGTCCCGATCAAGCAGAACCTGGCCGACCTGCGTGCGCCGGTGTACGGCCACGGCATCATCGGCGAGCTCGATGGCGATCTCACGCGCAATGCCGTGCGTAACGGCGAGCCGCTCGGCGAGCGCATCATCGTCACGGGCCGCGTGCTCGACGAAGGTGGCCGTCCGGTGCCCAACACGCTCGTCGAGCTCTGGCAGGCGAACGCATGCGGCCGCTACGTGCACAAGGTCGATCAGCACGATGCGCCGCTCGACCCCAACTTTCTCGGTGCCGGCCGTGCGCTGACCGACGCGCGGGGCCGTTACAAATTCCTGACGATCAAGCCGGGGGCCTATCCGTGGAAGAACCACCACAACGCCTGGCGTCCGCAGCATTTGCACTTCTCGGTGTTCGGTCAGTACTTCGCGACCCGTCTGGTCACGCAGATGTATTTCCCGGGCGATCCGCTGCTCGCCTACGATCCGATCTTCCAGGCCACGCCCGCGCACGCGCGCGACCGTCTGATCGCGCGCTTCTCGATGGATGTCACCGAGCCGGAGTACGCGCTGGGTTATGAGTTCGACATCGTGCTGCGCGGTGCCGATCAAACGCCGATGGAGTCCTGAGCCATGTCCGAATACAAACAAACGCCGTCGCAAACGGTCGGTCCGTACTTCGCCTACGGCTTGTCGCCCGAGCAATACCTGTATGACTTCAAGAGCGCCTTTACGCCGGTCGTGGCGACCGAGCGCGCCGAGGGCGAAGCGATCCGCCTGATCGGGCAGGTGCTCGACGGCGCGGGCAACCCGATCAACGACGCGCTCATCGAGGTCGTGCAGGCCGACGCCCACGGGCGTTATGTGCAGAGCGCGGACGATATCGCGCGCACCGGCTTTGCCGGGGCGGGCCGCTGCGGCACGGGCACCGATCCCGAGAATCGCTTCATCATCGAAACGATCAAGCCGGGCGCGGTCGCCCCGGGTGAGGCACCGCGCATCGACGTGATCCTGACGATGCGGGGCTTGCTCAATCACTTGTTTACGCGTATCTATTTCGACGACGAGGCCGTGGCCAACGCGCTCGACCCGGTGCTCCGGCAGGTGCCGGCCGAGCGTCGCCACACGCTCGTGGCGCGCCGCGAGGTGAGCGGCGGCCGCGTGTCGTACCGGTTCGACATCCGCATGCAGGGCGACGAGGAGACGGTATTCCTCGATCTCTGAGTTCGGCCATGCAAGGCTGAAACTGGCGCGGCTTCGGGCCGTCGGCAGCACGATGCCGGCGGCCTGCGGCCGCATCCGCATTTTTGCAACGCATCAACCACATCGAATTTCGGATGACGGAACTGCTTGACTCCTTGCTGCGCGGCGCTGCCGTGGCCAAGCGCTTTTCGCGCGACGCCACCCTGCAGGCCATGCTCGACTTCGAAGTGGCGCTCGCCAGTGCCGAAGCGGACGCGGGGCTCATTCCCGCCGCGGCCGTGGCGCCCATTGCCGCCGCCGCCCGGGCGAGCGAGCTCGACTGGCCGGCGTTGCGCGACGACGCGGCGCGCGCGGGCAACCTCGCCATTCCCCTCGTCAAGCAACTGACCGCCCGCGTGAGCGCGCGCGACGCCGAAGCCGCGCGCTTCGTCCATTGGGGGGCCACCAGCCAGGACGCCATCGACACCGGCCTCGTCCTGCAGGTGCGCGGCGCGCTCGACGATCTCGGCGCCGATCTCGTCCGCCTGATCCATCGCCTCGCCGCGCAGGTGCGCGCGCATCGCGCGACGGTGATGATCGGACGCACATGGCTGCAGCACGCGCTGCCCACCACGTTTGGCCTCAAGCTCGCCGGCACGCTCGACGCGCTGCTGCGCGCGCGCGCCGACCTGGCTGGCGTGCGCGAGCAGGCGCTATGCGTGCAGTTCGGCGGTGCGGCGGGCACGCTCGCGTCGCTCGGCACGCAAGGCCCCGCCGTCGCGGCGGCGCTCGCCCGTCGCCTGCATTTGCAAGAGGCGGCGACACCGTGGCATGGCCAGCGCGATCGCATTGTGCGCGTGGGCAGCTGGGCAGCTTCGCTCACGGGCTTGCTGGGCAAGTTCGCGCGCGACACGGCGCTGCTCACGCAGACCGAGGTCGGCGAGATCGCGGAAGCTTCCGGCCCGGGACGCGGCGGGTCGTCGACCATGCCACACAAGCGCAATCCGGTCGGCTGCGCGTCGATCCTGGCCGCCGCCGCCCGTACACCGCAACTCGCCGCCACGCTCTTCGGCGCGATGCAGCAGGATCACGAGCGCGGGCTGGGCACCTGGCACGCCGAGTGGGAGACGCTGCCCGAACTGCTCATGCTGTGCGGCGGTGCGCTGGCCGCTGCATGCGCGCTGGTCGAGGAGTGGAGCGTCGACACCGCACGCATGCGCGCGAACGTCGACATCACGCACGGGCTCATCATGGCTGAGGCGGTCACCATGGCGCTGGCCGAATCGATGGGCCGGCTCGAGGCGCATCGCCGTGTGGAGGCGCGCTGCCGCGATGCGATCGCGCAGCGGCGCCATCTGCTCGACGTGCTGCGCGAGGACGAGGCCATCACCGCGCTGCTGTCGGCCGAGGCGCTCGCGCGGCTGACGGAACCTCAACACTATCTGGGCGCCGCCGAGACGTTCGTGGACCGTGTACTGGCGCACGCCGACGTCGCGATGGCCCCCCAATCCCCAACCGGCAGGACATCCCAATGAACGATCAGGAACGCTACGACAACGGCATGCAGGTGCGCCGCGCCGTGCTCGGCGACGCGCACGTCGAGCGCACGCTCACGCGTCGCAACGAATTCAACGACGACTTCCAGAACTTCATCACGCGCTTTGCCTGGGGCGATGTCTGGACGCGGCCGGGCCTCACGCGCCACATGCGCAGCATGATCACGCTCTCGCTGCTCATCGCCCTCAATCGGGGCGACGAGTTCCGCATGCACGTTCGCGCGGCCTTCAACAACGGCGTGACGCGTAACGAGATGAAGGAGCTGTTCCTGCACGCCGCGCTGTACTGCGGTCTGCCCGCCGCGAATCAGGCGATTCACGACGCGGAGAAAGTGTTCGCGGAAATGGAAGCGGCCGATCCGGGTTCCACCACCCGCGCGCGCGATGGCGCGCAAGGATGAGGGGGCGAGGGCAATGACCGTGGAACGATTGATCGACATCGGCGACGCCGCGCTGCGCGTGGCCATCGACGGCGACGCATGCGCGCCGGCGCTCGTGCTCTCCAACTCGCTCGGTACGACGCTCGACATGTGGGCGCCGCAAGTGGACGTGCTCGCACGCGAATTCCGCGTGATCCGCTACGACACGCGCGGGCACGGCGGCTCGTCCGCGACGCCGGGCCCCTACACCATCGACCAGTTGGGGCGCGACGTGCTCGCGCTGCTCGATGCGCTCGAGATCGAGCGCGCGAATCTGGCGGGCGTGTCGATGGGCGGCATGACGGGCATGTGGCTGGGCATTCACGCGCCGCAGCGCCTCGCACGCCTCGCCATCATCTGCTCGTCGGCGCACATCGGCGGTGAGGACGGCTGGAACGCGCGCATTCGCGCCGTGAGTTCCGAAGGGATGGGCGCGGTCGCGGACGCTGTCGTCTCGCGCTGGTTCACGCCCGCGTATGCCGAGCGCGAACCGGCGACCATCGAGCGCATGAAGGCGATGTTCCGTTCGATCTCGCCGCAGGGCTACGCCGCGGCGTGCGCTGCCGTGCGCGACATGAACCAGCTCGACGAGATCGCTTCGATCAAGGCGCCGACGCTCGTCGTGACCGGCGCCGGCGATCTGGCTACGCCCCCCGCGATGTCGACGGCGATGGTGGAGCGCATTCCGGGCGCGACGCAGGTGATCGTGCCGGGCGCGCACCTGTCGAATATCGAATGCGCGACGGCGGTGAGCGATGCGTTGCTGACCTTCCTGCTGGGCGGCGCGCCCTAGTCTTTGTCGCCCAGATGCGCGTGTTGCGCCGTGCGCCGGAAGGCCGACGGCGTGACGCCGACGTGGCGCTTGAACACGCGGCAGAAGTACGCCGGGTCCTGGAAACCGAGCTCATAGGCTACGTGCGAGACGGGCGCCGGAATGTAGATGAGCTTGCGCCGGGCCTCGAGCATGAGCCGGTCCTGCACGAGATCGAACGCCGACTTGCCGGCGATGCGCCGGCACAGCCGATTGAGCTTGCTCTCGGTCACGTGCAGTCTTTCCGCGTAGGTGGGAATCGGCCACGCCTCGGTGTAGTGCGTCTCGACGAGTGCGCGAAAGCGGGCGAACAATTCCAGTTCCATGCGGCCCGCACGGCTTGCCGAGTCGTGGTGAGCGTGCAGCCGTGCGAGCAGCAGCAGTACGCTGCGCGTGAGCCATCCGACCATTTCCGCGTGCCCCAGCTGAGGACGTGAAAACTCGTCCATGATCAGACCCAGCAGCGTGTAGAGACGGTCGCGCGTTTGCGGGGCGTCGCCCAGCGTGAAGAGCCAGGGCTTGCTCAGCAGCGACTCCATGTCGGCATCGACGCCGAGCGCCGCATCGAACGGCACGCGCTGCGCCATCGTCAGCACGAAGCCGTGGGCGCCGCGCGAGAACCGAAAGTTGTGCACGGCCGATGGATGCACCGTGATCACGGCGGGGCCTTCGACTTCCCACGTCGCGTCGTCGACGTTCGCCTCGACCGTGCCTTCGAAGATGGCGAGCACCTGAAACAGTCCGAGATGCCGGTGCGTGTCGATATGCCAATCATAGAGACGGCTGCGCGTCTCGATCCATTCAATGTGCACGAAGTCGGCGCTGTCCGTTTCCGTCAACTCGCCGTACAGCGAGAATTCCGGGATCGTCTCGCGCGCCGCGCGCAGCCGGGATGACGCGACTGACATACTGGTTTTCCCTTGGGCGAAGTTGTCGAAAAAGTACAAGAAAGTCGTCGATTCATCCATTCAACGCGACGCGCGCGCTCCATAAGATATGACGCATCCGCCCCTCGTGACAAGGCGTGAGCCGATCTTTCGACATGCTCGTTTACGCGCAGTCGTCGGTGAGGGCACCGTGCGCAATGCAACCGAGAAATGCAATCCGCCCCGGCCCCCTGCTGCTTCGGTCGCTCCCGTGGTTCCTCGTCGCGGATGCCCGGCGCCGTTCGCCGGTCACCGTCCGCCGATCAGGGGCGTAGCACTTTCAGGAGACAACCCATGCGCACCCATTACCCCGTCGTCATCGTCGGCGCAGGCCCCGCCGGTCTGCTGCTCTCCCACCTGCTGCACCTGCAGGGCATCGAATCCGTCGTGCTCGAATCGCGCTCGCGCGAAGCGGTGGAGTCGACCATCCGCGCCGGCGTGCTCGAGCAGGGCACGATGGACATTCTCGACGAGACGGGCGTGGGCGAGCGCATGCGTCGCGAAGGTGCGGTGCACCACGGCATCGAACTGGCGTTCGGCGGCGAGCGCCATCGCATCGCGCTCACCGAACTCACCGGCCGTGCCATCACCGTCTACGCGCAGCACGAGGTCATCAAGGATCTGATCGCGGCGCGCGAAGCGGCGCAGGGCGAAATTCTGTTCGACGTGTCGGACGTCTCGGTGCACGGCGCCGACACCGCGCAACCGAGCGTGCAGTTCACCTGGGGCGGCAAGACGCGCCGCCTCACGTGCGACTTCATCGCCGGGTGCGACGGCTTTCACGGCGTTTGCCGCGCGGCCATGCCCGATTCGATGCGCAGGGAATACCAGCGCGTGTACCCGTTCGGCTGGTTCGGCGTGCTCGTCGAGGCGCCGCCGTCGTCGGCCGAGCTCATCTACGCCGCGCATGAGCGCGGCTTCGCGCTCATCAGCACGCGCTCGCCGACGGTGCAACGCATGTACTTTCAGTGCGATCCGAGCGAGCGCGCGCAGGAATGGAGCGACGAGCGCATCTGGCATGAATTGCACACGCGCACCGAGAGCCACGACGGCTGGCGTCTGACCGAAGGCCGCATTTTCCAGAAGAACGTGGTGGCCATGCGCAGCTTCGTGGCCACGCCGATGCAGCACGGACGCCTGTTCCTCGCGGGCGACGCGGCGCACATCGTGCCGCCCACGGGGGCGAAGGGCATGAACCTGGCCGTGGCGGACGTGTGGCGTCTTGCGCGGGCGCTCGACGCGTTTTTCCATCGCGACGACGAGACCGGACTGCGCGGCTATTCGGAGGCGGCGCTCAAGCGCGTCTGGCGCGCCGAGCACTTCTCCTACTGGATGACGCGCCTGCTGCACCGCCTCGACGACGCCTCGCCGTTCGACCAGCAAATGCAGCGTGCCGAACTGGAATACGTGGTGAGTTCGCGCGCCGCGTCGCTCACACTGGCGGAAAACTACGTCGGGCTGCCGCTCGCCTGATGCGCAAGGGGGCGTGCCGGCGCCCCCGGCGATAATCGCCGGTGCGGCCGGGGGCATAACCTGCCGTTATGGATGGCTTGACGAAAGATCATTTCGGCGGACGGGCGAAACCCTTACAGTAGCGGCAGAATCCGGTGCCGCCGCGCGGCGCGGGGCGCCGCGCCCGTCCCCCCACGGGCCTTGCCGCGGGCGCCGGAGTTCATATCAGCTCACACGAGTTCACATAAGAACGGAATGACATGCGGGGCCGACGCGCCCCCAGGAGACAGACTCATGACGCATTCGCGCACGGTGGACGTGCCCGCCTATATCAACGCACAACGGTTTTCCGGCTATCAGTGGCTGGTGCTGATCCTGTGTTTTTTCATCGTCGCCATCGACGGCTTCGACACGGCGGCCATCGGCTACATCGCGCCGTCGCTCGTGCAGCAGTGGCACATCGACAAGGGCTCGCTCGGGCCGGTGCTGTCCGCGGCGCTGTTCGGCCTGGCCGGCGGCGCGATCTTCGCGGGCCCGCTGGCCGATCGGCTCGGCCGCAAGACGATGCTGGTGCTCTCGGTCGTCTTCTTTGGCATGGCCAGTCTCGCGACGGCGCTCGCGCAGGACCTCCAGACGCTCACGCTGCTGCGCTTTCTGACCGGTCTCGGGCTTGGCGCCGCCATGCCGAACGCCGTCACGCTGATTTCCGAGTTCGCGCCCGAGGCGCGCCGCGCGGTGATCGTCAATACGATGTTCTGCGGCTTCCCGCTCGGTGCGTCGGTGGGCGGGTTCGTCGCGTCGTGGCTGATTCCGCACTTCGGCTGGCATAGCGTGCTGGTGCTCGGCGGCGTGTTGCCGCTAGTGTTGTCGGTGCTGCTGGTGCTGTGGCTGCCGGAGTCGGTGAAGTTTCTCGTGGTGCGTCAGAAACCGCTCGCGCGCGTGCGTCGGATTCTCTCGCGCATCTCGGGCGAGTCGCTCGAGGACGTGAGCGTCTTTACCGTGGTCGAAGCGGTGCCGCGGCGTGCCGGCTCCGCCATTGGGGTCGTGCTCTCGAGGCAATACGGCTTCGGCTCGATCATGCTGTGGCTCACTTACTTCATGGGCCTCGTGATCTTCTACCTGCTCACGAGCTGGATGCCGATCCTGTTCAAGGACGCGGGCTTCAGTATCGAGCGGGCCGCGCTGGTCACGGCGCTGTTCCCGCTCGGCGGCGGCATCGGCACGATCCTCTCCGGCTGGCTGATGGACAAGTTCAACGCGCAGAAGGTCGTGGCGCTGGGCTACGCCCTGACGGCCGTGCTCGTGTATGCGGTCGGGCAGGCGATGGGCAATATCGGCTTGCTGGTCACGCTGATCTTCCTGGCGGGCACGGCGATGAACGGCGCGCAGTCATCGATGCCCTCGCTCGCCGCCATGTTCTACCCGACGCAAGGGCGCGCCACGGGCGTGGCGTGGATGCTCGGCATTGGCCGCTTCGGCGGCATTGCCGGCGCGCTGCTCGGCGCGGAATTGATGCGCCGCCATCTCGGCTTCTCGGCGACGTTCTCGCTGCTCGCCGTGCCGGCCGTGATCGCCACCGTCGCGCTGCTTGCGAAAAACGTCTGGGAACGCACGACGGGCCAGCCGTCGGCCCAGCCGGGCAGCGACGCCCGCAACTCCGCCGCCATGCACTGACGTGTGACGCCGCGGCCAGACGGTGGCCGCGGCGCCCGCCGGACCCGATGCGGCGCCTGTTCGAGCGCGCCGCTTTTCATGGCGTGAGCGCCTATGCGCCTTCGCCGTCGGCTTTCGTCAGCGTTTCGATCATCGCCATCGCCGCGGCCGGATTGCGTTCCTTGAAGCCGCTGATGACGTAGAAAAACACGTCGCGCTGCGCGGCATCGGCCGGCGCGCCGTCCACCGTCTCGAGATCGCCGGGGATTTCGCCTCTCGCGAACGTTCGCGCCCGTTCGACCCATTCGGCCACGGCCTTCGGGGCGTAGCCGAGCTTGTAGCGGGCCTGAGTCCCCATGAGCCGGGCGTAGACGAACGGCGCGGTGACGTCGGGGATGCAGGGGAACCTGGCGTCGCCCGCGAGCACGATGGCCATTCCGTATTTGCGCGCCAGCGCGACGAATGCCGGCACGGCGAAACTCTCGTGGCGCACTTCGAGCGCATGGCGGATCGGCTGGGCGCCGGCTGACGTGGGCAGCAGGCTCAGGAAGTGTTCGAAGTCCTCGGCGTCGAAGGTCTTGGTCGGGGCGAATTGCCAGTTCACCGGTCCTAGCTTCTTGCCCAGCTCGAGCACACCACTGTCGAAAAAGCGCGCCACCGATTCGCCGGCCTCGCCGAGCACGCGACGATGCGTGGCGTAGCGCGGCGCCTTGACGGAGAACACGAAGTCGTCGGGCGTCTCCTCGAACCAGTGGCGGAACGTGGCCGGCTTTTGCGAGCCGTAGAACGTGCTGTTGATTTCGATCGAGGTGAGGTGCTGGCTGGCGTATTCCAACTCGCGGCGCTTCGGCCACTTCTGCGGATAGAACGTGCCTTGCCACGGGGCGAAATTCCAGCCGCCCACGCCGATGCGGATGCGCCCGGCGCGAGTCGATGCCTTCGGCGTCTTGGGCGTCTGGGGCGTCTTGGTTGCTGCCATCGTTGCTGCCATGTTCGCTGCCATCCTCGCTGCTATGGTCGCCAACGTCGGGAATGGCGCACGCGAGCGTGCGCGCAGGGGAGGGGTGAAGTCCCCGATGGTGAGGCAACGACCCGGCGCGCGTCAATGGCGAGGACGACCCGCGCCGGCGCAGCGATTATTTGCGTCGGCGTCCAAGATGAAGCATGCGCTCGCGAACCTCTTCTTCCGAGCGCCAGTGCTCGGCAGGCTTGACCAGATCGCTGCGGCTGATGATGCCGATGAGCCTGCGCGAGGTGGCGTCGCTCACCACCGGCAAGCGCTCGAGTTGGTGCGCGGCGAAGCGCGCCGACACGATGCGCCCGGTCTCCGAGGGCAACGCCACCAGCGGCGGATTCACGCCGTACAACTGGCCCAGCGTCCGCATGCCCTGCGCCTGCGCGCGCAGCAGCGCCTGCCGATCGACCATGCCGAGCACGCCGTGTGCGGCATCGACCACCGGATACGCGCGGTGGATCTGCGTGGCGCCGAAGGCCTGCCGCGCGGCCTCTTCGATCGTCATGTCGGCGCTGAGCGACACCGGCTCGCGCGTCATCAATTCGGCCACGTGCAGGCGCTCGAGCGGATCGACGCCGTACTCGCGATGGATGTGGCGCCCGCGCCGTGCGATCTTCTCCGTCATGATCGAGCGCGGCATGATCCAGATGGTGATGCCGTATGACACGCCGCAAGTGAGCAGCAGCGGCAGCAGGGCATTGACGTCATGCGTGAGGCCCAGCGCGAAGACGATGGCCGTGAGCGGCGCGCCCAGCACGCCGGCGAGCGTGGCCGCCATGCACACGAGCGCCCACAGCGAAACGTCGCCGCCGGGCAGCACCGGGGCGAGCAGCGTGCCGAGGCCCGCGCCGATCATGAGCAGCGGGGCGAGCACGCCGCCCGAGGTGCACGAACCGAGCGCGATGGCCCAGATGACGGCCTTCACCAGCAGCAGCGCGAGGGCGGCGTGCAGCGTGAAGTGGCCGGCGAGCAGGTCGGCGATGACGTCATAGCCCACACCCAGCGCGCGCGGCTGCAGATAGCCGCCGACGCCGACGGCGATGCCGCCGAGCGCCGGCCACCACATCCAGTGCACCGGCAGCTTGTGAAAGGCGTCTTCGATGGCGTAGAGCGCGCGCGACATGCCGGCCGACAGCGCGCCCGCGCACAGCCCCGCGATCAGGCACGAGACGAGGGCGATCGGCTCGGCGGCGGGCGTCGTCATCGGAAACAGCGGGCCCGCTTCGAGCAACAGCGGCCGGGCGAAGCCCGCCACGGCGCATGCGACGATGACCGGCAGCAGGCTGCGAGGCCGCCATTCGAAGAGCAGCAGCTCGACGGCCAGCAACACGGCGGCGACCGGCGTGCCGAATACGGCCGTCATGCCGGCGGTGGCGCCGGCGACGAGCAGCGTCTTGCGCTCGGCGGCGCTCAGATGGAAGTACTGTGCGATTAGCGAGCCGATCGCGCCGCCCGTCATGATGATCGGGCCCTCGGCGCCGAACGGGCCGCCGCTGCCGATCACGATGCCCGATGACAACGGCTTGAGGACCGCCACGCGCGGCGACATCTTGCTCTTGCCGAACAGGATCGCCTCGATCGCCTCGGGAATGCCGTGACCGCGAATCTTGTCGCTGCCGAAACGGGCCATGCCGCCCACGATCAGGCCGCCGATGACGGGCAGCACGATGACCAGCGCGCCGAGCGTGTGGTTGGCCGGCGAGCGCGGGGCGAACGACAGCGTCTGGTAGAAAAACAGGTTGGTGAAGCCCTGGATCAGATTCAGCAGCAGCCAGGCGGCGGGTACGCCGCAAAAGCCGATGACGCACGCCAGCACGATCAGCCGCGGCAGCCCCGGCGAGCGCGTGAAATCGCGCGCATGGGCGTGCGCATTCATGGAAGTCGTGGTGTTGGGAACGGAGGCCATGACGATGTGGTGATTACAGGTGAACGCCGCGAATGTGGAAGATGTCGGCGAAGGTGCTCAACTCGTTGCGATGCTGGGCGGCGAGGGACGACAGGCACGCCTCGCCCGCGGCCGACAGATGGACCTCCACCACGCGCCGGTCGCTCTCGTTCTGACGGCGGGTCACGAGGCCCGCCTTTTCGCAGCGCGCCACGAGTGCCACCACGCTGTGATGGACCGCCTGCAGGCGCTCGGCCAATTCACTGATCGACGCCCACTCGCGCCCCGGTATACCCTTCACGTGCAGGAGCAGCAGGTATTGCTGCGGCGTGATGCCGCCCGCGCGGGCGGCGGCCTCGCTGAAGTTCAGGAAGCGGCGCAGGCGGTAGCGGAATTCGGAGAGCGCTTCGAAATCGCTCTTGGTCAACGCGGCGGCGGTGAGCGGAGCGTTGGCGGCATCAGCGGCATCGGCAGCATCATGCGACTGCGAGGGTGCTGCCGGGCGGGGTGAAGAAGGCGGCTGCGACATGACGGAACGGCGAGAGTCCGAAAACCGAAAAACATATCATATTGCGATATATCTGGGGGGCTTAGGGATAGTCGGGGTGACAAACCGCGCGTTGTGCGTGCAGAATCGCGAAAAAACGAGACTCAGCAGTGACTGGAACTCGATCCCCGCCGAGACCACGCGATGTGCTGGCCGCCTGCTACCGGTGCATCGGTGACAAGCGTCGTCCGAGCGGGCCGACCTCTGACAGGGAGGAGACATGGCTTCCACGCTCCGGCGCCGCTGGCGCACGGGAACGTTGTTGTTGCTATCGGTGGCACTCGGCTCCACGGTTGCCGCCTATCACTACGCCACCGGTGTCGAACTGGGCGGTGGCGTATTCCAGCAGATCGGCTTCGGACGTCAGGGCACGTCGTCCGGGGCTGCCACGCACGCGCGCGGGGCGCCGCCCTCGTGCCGCGCCGACGATTGCCGATCCGAGGCGGCCTCTCAGCCGCATTGACGCGCGCCGGCGCCATCCCCCGAAAATCGCCACTGGCTGACTGACAGACCGACGCGCCGCCTCGCGCGCGGGCGTCGGTCCTGTGTACTCGTCTCGGCCGGGGCGCGGCAGGCGAGACCCTCGCCGGTGGTCGTCAGGCCATCGCCGCCGATAGCGTGACGTTATGATATAGATTTTTATAATCAATTTTATTTGATCGATAGTGTTCGGCATACTGTCAACACTTTCCACCCCGTCAGAGAGACAACGACATGCCGATCATCAACACCCAGATCAAGCCGTTCAAAGCCACCGCCTATCACAATGGCGATTTCACGACCGTGACCGACGAGACCCTGAAGGGCAAGTGGTCGGTGGTCGTGTTCTACCCGGCCGACTTCACCTTCGTGTGCCCGACCGAGCTCGGCGATCTGGCCGATCACTATGAAGCGTTCAAGAAGCTGGGCGTCGAGATCTATAGCGTTTCGACCGACACTCACTTCACGCACAAGGCCTGGCACGACACGTCGGACACGATCCGGAAGATCCAGTATCCGATGATCGGCGACCCGACGCTCGCCATCTCGCGCAACTTCGACGTGCTGATCGAGGAAGAGGGCCTGGCGCTGCGCGGCACGTTCGTGATCAACCCGGAGGGCGAGATCAAGCTGTGCGAAATCCACGACAACGGCATCGGCCGCGACGCGAAGGAACTGCTGCGCAAGGTGCAGGCTGCCCAGTACGTGGCGTCGCATCCGGGCGAAGTGTGCCCCGCCAAGTGGACGCCGGGCGCTGAAACGCTGAGCCCCTCGCTCGACCTGGTCGGCAAGATCTAAGCGCTACCGCTTCACTGCAGCAAACGCCGCTCCCGTCACAGAGCGGCGTCCCCGCCGGCGCGCGGCCCCCCTGAACCTGTCGCGCCGGCGCCCTTTCCGAATTCACGACACCTGCCTGCGCCCGCCCCGACCGGCGCGGCGGCCCCTGTTCACCCTATCGAGACGGATACACGCCATGTTGGACGCGAACCTCAAAGCTCAATTGCAAACGTACCTCCAGAAAGTCACGCGCCCGATCGAGATCGCCGTGTGGCTCGACGACAGCCCGAAGGCGCTTGAGATGAAGGCGCTCGTCGACGAGATCGCGCCGCTCTCGCCGCACATCGCCGTGGTGGCGCGAGACGACGCGAACGAGCGCCGTCCGTCGTTCGCCATCGGCACGCCGGGCGAGGCCCCCCGCATCCGTTTCGCCGGGCTGCCGATGGGGCACGAGTTCACGTCGCTGGTGCTGGCGTTGCTGCAGGTCGGTGGCCATCCGATCAAGCTCGATGACGACACCATCGCGCAGATCCGGGCGCTCGATGGCGACCTGCGCTTCGAGACCTATATCTCGCTGTCGTGCCAGAATTGCCCGGAAGTCGTGCAGGCGCTCAACGTGATGGCGCTCATCAATCCGCGCATCCAGCAGGTGACGATCGACGGCGCGCTGTTCCAGGGCGAGGTCGAGGCGCGTCAGGTGATGGCGGTGCCGACGGTGTTCCTCAATGGCGAGTCGTTCACGCAGGGCCGCAGCAGCGTGAAGGAATTGCTCGCGAAGCTCGACACCGGGGCGAGCGCGCGCGCGGCGAAGGCGCTCGAGAGCAAGCCCGTCTACGACATGCTGATCGTGGGCGGCGGCCCTGCCGGCGCCGCGGCGGCCATCTACGCCGCACGCAAGGGCATCTCGACGGGCGTGCTCGCCGAGCGCTTCGGCGGTCAGGTGCTCGACACGATGGCCATCGAGAACTTCGTCTCCGTCACGCACACGGAAGGGCCGAAGTTCGCCATGGCGCTCGAGCAGCACGTGAAGACTTACGACGTCGACGTGATCGATACGCAACGCGCGGAAGCGCTCGTGCCCGGCAAGATCCACGAAGTGCATCTTGCCAGCGGCGCGGTGCTCAAGGCCCGTTCGCTCGTACTGGCCACCGGCGCGCGGTGGCGCGAAATCGGCGTGCCCGGCGAGCGCGAGTACCGCAACCGCGGTGTGGCCTACTGTCCGCACTGCGACGGTCCGCTCTTCAAGGGCAAGCGCGTGGCCGTGGTCGGCGGCGGCAACTCCGGCGTGGAAGCCGCGATCGATCTTGCCGGTATCGTCGACGAAGTCACGCTGATCGAGTACGGCACGCAACTGCGTGCGGATGAAGTGCTTCAGCGCAAGCTGCGCAGCCTGTCGAACGTGCGCGTGCTGATGAACGCACAGACGACCCAGATCACCGGCGACGGTCAGAAGGTGAATGGTCTCGTGTACGTCGATCGCGCGTCGGGCGAGTCGCACACGCTCGCACTCGAGGGCGTGTTCGTGCAGATCGGTCTCGTGCCGAACACCGAGTGGCTCAAGGGCACGCTCGCGCTCTCGCGCCACGGCGAAATCGAGGTGGATGCCAAGGGGGCGACGTCGGTGCCGGGCGTGTTCGCCGCGGGCGACGTGACGACCGTGCCGTTCAAGCAGATCGTGATTGCGCTCGGCGAGGGCGCGAAGGCCGCGCTTGGCGCGTTCGAGCACCTCATGCTCAGTTCCGTCGAGGACGAGGCCAGCGAGCCGGAAGCCATCGCCGCTTGACACCGAGTGGCTGCGGCAGGGCGGCCCGCCCCGCCGGGGCCGCACGAGTTTCGGCCGGGCGCTCGACGCAGTTTTCGTATGACTCAACGAAGCCCTCACGCGTGTTGCGCGTGAGGGCTTTGTCATATCCGTCATGCGTGCCATGGGTTTTGCGCACACGTTAATGGGATTTCGCTTAAATCCGTCATTTCCATGCGGACGATGCCCAAAGCGCGTGGAGTTTTTCGATAGTTGGCAAATTCGTCGTCAACATGTGCTCCTTCAATCGACACACGACGCCCGTGCTTCTCGCGTCGCGCGTCGGCCAGGTATTCGCCGGATGACGGCCGCGGGACTTCGTTCCGCGTCGCTCCGGTCAGGTGAACGGACATATGGGATTCGACAACTTCTTGCGCACTCTGGGCGAGGTCGGTACGCGATCACGACAGCGCTGGCAGACGTGGCGCGCACAGACGCCAGGCGTCGGCGCTCAGCTGCGCGGTGCGCTGCCGATCGTGCTCGCGGCCGGCGCCATCACGGCGGCGACCGTTGCGTGGTACGCCCGTGACACGGGCTACGCGCCGCTCTTCGGCCAGCACCAGCGCATTTCGGTCGAGCAGGCCGCCGGCGTGCTCGACGCCGAGCAGATCCCGTTTCGCATGCATCCCGAGACCGGCGCGATCCTCGTGCCGCATGACCGGCTCGGCCGTGCGCGTCTCGCACTGGCCGCCAGGGGCGTGACACCGGAGCTGCCGCCCGGGCTCGAGCTGGTCGACCGCGACGAGCGCCTGGGCGTGCGCCAGTTCGTGCAGGACGTGCGCTTTCGTCGCGGCCTCGAGGGGGAGTTGTCGCGCACCATCATGTCGATCGACGCGGTGGACGCCGCGCGCGTCCACATCGCGCTCGCGCCGCAGACGTCGTTCGTGACCAACACGAAGGCGTCGGCGAGCGCGTCGGTGCTGGTTTCGGTACGCCCCGGCCAGAAACTCACACCGCAGCAGGTGAGCGCCATCGTGAAGCTGGTAGCGGGCAGCGTGAACGGTCTGGCGGCGCAGGACGTGTCCATCGTCGACCAGCACGGCACGCCGCTTAGCGCGAACCTCGATCTCGACGAGGCCATGCACGGCGACGCGCAAGCGCGCACCCGGTCGCGCGACGACGCGCTGCGAAACGTGCGCGCGCTGCTCGAGGGCATTCTCGGCGCCGACAGGTACCGCGCGAGCGTCAGCGTGGATCTGGACGAAGACGTCGTCTCGAACACCACCGAAGCGCTGGGCGCCGAGCCGCGCGTGACGCAGGAAGCCCTGCGCGAAGCCCGCGACGACGACGCCGTCGTCGGCGGCGTGCCGGGCGCCATGAGCAACCGACCGGTCGACGCGGCGCCGCTGCTGGGCGGCGAGAGCGGTGCGACGCGCACCATGTCCTCCACTCGTCAATTCGCGTATGACCGATCGATCACACAGACCAAGCGCCAGCGTCCGCGCGTGCGTCAACTGCATGTCGCCGTCGTGGTCGACTCGCAGGCCGCGCCGGGCGGCAACGGCTGGACGACCGAGGCGCTCGCGGAGCTGGAGCGCACCTTGCGCGCCGGCGTCGGCATCCAGGCGCAGCGTGGGGACACGCTGGTCGTGAGCGCAATGCCGTTTGCGCCGTCGGCGGCCGTGGCGCCTTTCGGGGCGTCGGAAGCCGTGCCGGGCGCGCTGCTCCTGACCGATGCGCAAAAGCAATACGTTGCCATCGCGCTTGGAACGCTGCTCCTGGTCGCACTGAGCGCGTGGGCGGTGCTCGCGCGGCGGGCGCGGCGGCGCAAGGCGGCCGCCCAGGCCGCCGCGGCCGAGGTTCTCGAGCGCGAGCGTCGCGAGGCCGAACTCGTCGCGCAACAGGCGGCGCTGCCGGCCTTCGCCTCCGATTCGCCACGCGCGTCGGACACCTCGTTCGACAGCAAGCTCGAACGCCTGAGCGCGCTGGCGGCCGGCGAGCCCGAGCGCGTCGCGCAAATCATCAAACACTGGATTGGTTCGCATGCTGCATCCCGCTGACACTTGTGCGCTGACGCAAATCAATGGCGTCGATCGCGCCGCCGTCCTGCTGCTCTGTATGGGCGAGACCGCCGCGGCCGCCGTGATGGCGCAGCTCGCACCCGATGAACTCCTGCGCGTGGCGCACGCCATGTCACGGGCCGGCAGCGTGAAGAAGCAGGACGCGCAGACCATCGTCGACCAGTTTCTGGACGCCTGCACCGAGCACGGCGGCGCCAGCGCGGCGCCGCGCGCGTACCTCGAGCGTTCGCTCTCGGCCGCGCTTGGCGAGGGTATTGCGAGCAACGTGCTCGACGGCATCTATGGCGACCGCGTGCGGCCGAAACTCGCGCGGCTGCAATGGGTAAGCGTGGCCAGGCTGGCTGACGTGCTCTCGCGCGAGCATCACCGGATGCAGGCATTGCTGCTGGCCTATCTGCCGGCCGATCTCGCGGGCCGGCTGCTGCGCGCGCTGCCCGCGTCGCAGCAGGAGGCGTTGCTGCTCGAGATGGCGCAGCTCACGCGCGTCGATCGTGAATTGCTGGCCGATCTGGAGGTGATTGCCGACCGGTGTCTGGCCGGCCTTTCGGCCGACAGCGCCGACGTGCAGGGAGCCAGGCTCGCCGCGCAGATCATCGGCCACGTGCCCGACGAGCAGAAGCGGTTGATGGACGCGCTGCGCGCGCACGACGCGTCGTTGGCCGAGACCGTCGAAGCGAGCATGTACGGCTTCGACATCCTTGCCTACCAGCCGCCCGAAGTCATCGATCTCGCCGTGGCAGACGTGTCGACCGAGACGTGGGCCACGGCGCTCAAGGGCACGGACGCGCGATTGCGCCAGGCCGTGCGCGAGCGCATGTCGCGTCTTCAGGAAGATGCGCTCACGCAGGCTATGCAGCGTTTGGGCGCGGTGTCCGCGGCGCGCGTCGAAGCGGCGCGCACGGAGATCATGGCCACGCTGCGCACGCGGGCGCGAGAGGCCAACATGACGCTACGTCTGGCCGACGGCGAGGTGCTGGAATGAAGCCGCACCGTTTCGGCACGAAGGCCGACGCAGCGGCGCAGCGTGGCTGGTTGCCGGTGCAGCCCGACATGGCGACCGTGCGCGCGCAGGCCTACGCCGAAGGCGTGGCGCATGGCGAAGCCCAGGCCCGTGAAACTGTCTGGCAGGCGGCATTCGACGCCGGGCTCGCCGAGGGCGAACAGGCCGCCGAAACCCGCTTGCGAGCGTCCTACGCGGCGCGCCTGCGCGAAGAGCTCGACGCCATCGCGCAGCCCCTGGCCGCGCTGCAGGCGGCCTGCGACGAAGTGCGCGCGCGTCTGGCCGCGGGCGCGCTGGACGCGATGACGGAGGCGACCTCGCGCGCCGTGAAGACCGTCGTGCAGCGGGAGTTGCAAACGGCAGCGCCCGAGATCGCAAACGTCGTGCGGCATCTGGTCGGGCAACTGGGCGCGGATGGCGACGTTACCGTGTACGTGAGCCCGGAAGACGCGCGAGCGCTCGCCGCGCGTGTCGGGGCGCAGGCGCCAGGCGCGGCGTGGCGGATCGTGGCCGATGCGTCGTTGCCGCGAGGCGAGAGCCGCGTCGACGTCGGCGGCCTTTGGTACGACGCCGGATGCGAAAGCCGCGAGTCGGCCGTGCGCGAAGTCGTCCGTCGGCGGCTGGGCGAATGGGTCGACGCGTCGATTGCCGGCACTGAACCGATTGCCATGCAGGTGCCGCAATGAGTGACCAGATCGCGCTGGCGAGCCCCATGGCGTTCGTCACCCGGGCCAACGGCGTGGTGCTCGAAGCGCGGGGACAGCGCTTCGCGCTCGGCCAGCAATGCCGCATCGAAACGGCGGCAGGGCGTTGGGCCGATGCCGAAGTGGTCGGCTTCACCGACGGCACGTTGCAGCTGCTCGCCTATGCGTGCGTGGCCGACATCGCGCCGGGCGCGCGCGTGCTGCCCGGCGCGGCCGGGCAGTCGCTGGAGATCGGTGCCGCTTGGCTCGGGCGCGTTATCGACGCCTTCGGCCAGCCGCTCGACGGCAAGGGGGCCCTGCGCGGCGAGGTGCGGCTCGACACGCGCTGCACGCCGCCTTCGCCGTTGACGAGGCGCGCCGTTTCCGAGCCGCTAATGGTGGGTGTGCGTGCGATCGACGCACTGCTGAGCCTGGGCAAGGGGCAGCGCGTCGGATTGTTCGCGGGCAGCGGCGTGGGCAAAAGTGTCCTGCTGGGCATGATCACGCGGCGCACCGAAGCGCAGATCGTCGTCGTCGGGCTGATCGGCGAGCGTGGGCGCGAAGTGGGCGAGTTCGTTACGCAAACGCTCGGCGAGACGGGGCTCGCCAGGGCCATCGTCGTCGCTGCGCCGGCGGATGCGCCGCCGGCGCAGCGCATGAAGGCCACCGAGCTCTGCCACGCCATTGCCGCGCACTTTCGCGATGCGGGCCACGACGTGCTGTTGCTCGTCGACTCGCTCACGCGCTACGCCATGGCGTGCCGGGAGGTGGCGCTGCTGCTCGGCGAGGCGCCTGCCGCGCGCGGCTATCCGGCGTCGGTGTTCGCGCGCCTGCCCCGGCTGGTCGAATGCGCGGGCAATGGCGCCGGCGAAGGCAGTCTGAGCGCGATCTACACCGTGCTCGCCGAAGGCGACGACTTGCAGGACCCCGTGGTCGACACCGCCCGTGCGGTGCTCGACGGTCACATCGTGCTCTCGCGCGAACTGGCGGACGCGGGCCATTACCCGGCGATCGACGTCGGCGCGTCGGTGAGCCGCTGCATGACGCATGTGGTCGGCGCACGCCACTCCGGTGCGGCCAATGCATTCAAGGCGCAGTGGCACGCGTACCGGCAGGTCCGCGATCTGATCGCGTTGGGCGCCTACGTGCCCGGCGCGCATGCCGAAACCGACCGGGCCGTGTCGCGGTATCCGGCCATGTGCGAGTTTCTGCGTCAGCGCGACGGCGACGCTCCTGACGGTGCGCAGGACGGCAGCGCGTTCGAGGTGCTCTGCGAGCGGCTGGAGGCGTTGTGCCGATGACGCCGAAACCTTCGCGAGCGCTGTACGCGCTGCTGTCGGTGCGAGAGCGCGAACTCGAGGCCGCCGAGCGCGAGGGCCGCCTGCTTGCCGAGCGACAGATGCGGCTCTCGCGCAACGTCGCGCAACTCACGCAGTTGTATCGCGCCGTGGCGATCGGCGACACGCGCGCGCGGGCGCACAGCTTTCAGAACCGTGCCGATTACAAGCGCGCGCTGGTCGACATGATCGAAACGCAGCAGGTGCCGCTGGCCCGGCTGGCGCGCTCGCAGTCCGCCGCCGCGCAGGCGGTGCGCGAGGCGCAGCGGCGCCGCGAAGGCGTTGCGGCGCTCGTCGCCCGCCACGAAGCCGCGGCGCGCGAGGCGCTGCGGCGTCGCGAGGCGCGTGAGCTCTCGGAGCAGGCGCTGGCCGCGTGGCGACGCGGCGCCGCCACACGAGCAGCGCTTGCGCGAGGCCACGGCGTCACACCGTCCGACCGCATTGGCCGACCGCATTGGCCGGTCGCACCAGCCGGTCGCACCAGCCGGTCGCATTAACAAAGTCTGCACGATGGTCGCTTTGCCTGGGCAAACCGCGCACGTTGCGCGACCCGCCCATCCGACATCAGGAGTTGCCCCATGCTGCAAGTGAAAGAACGTATCGAGAAGCTGGCCCAGGACGTCGCCTCCACTCGCATGCAGGCGGAGTTCGGCCGTCTCGGCAAGGACCGCACCGACACCGAGGCTCGTCAGAAGGGCGTCGCCACGCTCAAGGAAGTGCTGGGCAACTTCGAGAAACAACTGCGGCGCCTCGGCGAGCGTGCCGATCTGCGTCAGCACAAGGCGACGCAGTCGAGCGACGACGCGTTCTCCGTCACGCTGGAAAAGGGCGCACAGCAGCTCGATTTCGACGTGCGCGTCGAGCAACTGGCAACCGTGCACCAGATACAGGTCCGCGAAGCCTCGGCGTTGGCCGGGGCTGCGCTGACGTTCGGCGATCCGCCACGCACTGTCGCGCTCGACATTGCCGGGCTGGATCTGACCCGATCCGAAGATGTGAAGGCGCTCGCGACGCGCCTGAACGAACACCCCGCGCTCAAGGATGCGGTGCGCGCCGATCTGCGCCACGCGCCCGGCAGCAGCACGCCCCATCTGCTGCTCACGGCCACGAAGTCCGGGGCTGCCGCCGCGTTCACGCTGGCGTGCGCCGCGGCGACGCAGGACGGCGCCTTGCCTGGCGTCGACGTGCTCGCGCAGGGGCAGGACGCCGTCGTGGTGCTCGGCAATCGGCGCGAATCGTATGCAAGCAACGAGATCGCGCTTTTCACCGGCGTGAAGCTGTCACTGAAGAAGACGCAGGCGCCCAACGACACCACGCGCGTGTCGATCGCGCCGGACATGGACGGCACGGCGGCGAACATGCGCGCGCTGGTGCAAGCCTACGACACGCTGAGAAAGCAACTGCGCGAGCTGATGGACCCGGGCACGCCAGGGGGGCTGGCGCCGCTCGAAGGCGACGAGAAGCGCACCGACGTCAAGCCGGCCGGGCCATTCTATGCGGACGCAGGGGTGCGCGCGTTGTTGCGCGATCTCGAGCGCCACTTCGAGCGCCCGGTCACGATCGCCGGCAAGACGTTCGATCCCTCGGCATTCGGCGTGAAACGCAGCGCCGACGGCTCCGTGAGCTTCGACCAGAAACGTTTCGAGGCCGCCTACGCGCAGGACAAGGAACTGCTCGCCGCGTGGTTCGGCGAGAGCGCCGACGTCATGAAACGGGACACGGCCGCGGATCTGGACAGGCAGGGCGCGGGCATGCGCCTTGCCGTGCGCATACGCGAGTGGACGGACGAGGTGACCGGTGTGCTCAAACACCGCACGGACAGCGACGAGATCGTCTCGCGCCGGCTCGCGGAGCAGCAGGAGCGCCTGAGCGCACGGTTTCGCACGCTCGTCGCCCGTTACACGAGCGAGTTCGCTCGCGCCGAACAGGTCCGACAACAAATGGAGGAAACACGCAGCTTCGTCGATGCGCTCTTCGGCAGCGGACGCAAATCCGACAGATGAGGCGTGAGTTCCCCACGATGACACTGGAATACCCATGACTTACCAACGATACCTGGCGTCGGATCTCGACGCCCGCATCGCGGGCGCGACGCCGCTCCAATTGATGCTCATCCTGCTCGATGGCCTGCGCGACGAGCTCGCGCGCGCGCGGGCGCACATCGAACATGCAAGGCATGAAGCGCGCCTGCGCAGCGTCACGAAATGCCTGAATCTGCTCAACGGTCTGGCCTCGCACGTCGACGCCGCCGACGGCCCGGGCGTGACGCAGCCGCTCGCCAAGGTGTACGAATTCTGCATGCGGGCGGTGGCACAGGCGAGTGTGGAGAGCGATGTTGCGAAGCTCGACGAGGTGACGGCCGTCGTCACGCAGCTGGCGGACGGCTGGCGGTCACTGGAGACGCGCCGTGGCTGACGTGGCGACGTTCCAGGCGCTCGCGCGCGACCTGCGGCGGTATTCCGCGGCGCGCGAATGGGAGCGGCTCCAGGCCACCGACGCGCTGCTGCGGCGAGCGTGGCAGCGCGCGAGCGCGCCCGATGCACGCAGCGAGGCGCTGGCCCAGGCGATGGCCGACGTGCTCGTGGCGCACGCGCAGGCCCAGGCGATCGCGCGCCGCGCGGCCGCCGACGCCCGGCGCCGTCTCGGAGAGCTCGGTCCGTGGCGAGACGGCGCGCTCGGCTATCTGAGGATGAACGATGATCGCTGAATCCACGCCTGCCGTGCCATTGACCGCGTCTGCCCGCCATCGCCCGACTCCCGGATCGGTCGAGGGCTCAACGACGGCATCGGGTGAGGGCGCGCGACACGGCGCGTCGTGCGAGGGTCTCGCCCTCGCGAAGGGGGCGCGCGCTTCGACCGATTTCGCCGCCACGCTGCGCCGGTCGTTGGGCGCCAACGCCGAAGCGGGCGCTGCGGGGCGCGGCGTGACATCGGCGTCGCAGACACCGGGTACGGCCGTCGCTGCCGCCGTCGCGCCCGAGTTCGCGCCGCCCGCCCTGGCGACGTCGGACGCCCTGGGCGACGTGGAGCGCGGCCGGCGCACGCCGGGTGACGACGCGCTCGTCGAGTGGAGCGATTCGGCGTTGCCCGTTCACGACGCCGGTGTAGCGCCTGCAGCGCCGGGAGGGCATGTTTCGCTGCCGGACGACGTCCTCGCGCACGACAGCCGTGTGTCTGGCGACGCCGGGGCGTTTGCGCCGATCGAGACGTTACTCGCCGCGCACCTGCACCGCATGCGCGGCGCGTCCGGCACGCCGGTATCGGGTTTCCTGGCGCACGCGCGCTCGGATGGCGACATGGCCTCGCGTATGGAGGGCTTGCACGTCTCGCAGCCAGCGCAGGACGCCATGCTTCGGACGCCCACGGCAAAGGCAGAGGCCGGGCACACCACGCCGCTCCCGTTCCCGCTTCTGTTGCCGGGCACGGGCCGTCATGGCGCTTCCTTCCTGGCGCTCTCGGAGGGGGCCGCGCTCAGGGACGCCGGCGAGCCGAGCGCGCACACGGCGCAGACTGCCGACAGCGCGTCCATTGCGCTCGCACGCGTGGCGCTCGCCGAAGGCGGGTCCACGGGCACGGGCGCTCGCGACGGGATCGCTGCCGTGACGTCGGAAGAGAGAGTCGGCGCGCATGTGCTCGCGGGCGATCGTCCGGCGCTCGCTCGCGCATTGGCCGAGCGAGTGGCATCGATGACGCACGACGGCGTGCACGAGGCGCGCCTGCGATTGACGCCCGCCGAACTCGGCGACATTGGCATCGTCGTGCGCAAGTCGGCGATGCAGCTCAGCGTGACGCTACAGGTCTCGCGTCCCGAGGTGCTCGCCCTCGTGCAGGGCACTGCCGCGCTGCTGCGCGACATGCTCTCGCAGCGCCACACCGGCGAGGTGCAGGTGAGCGCGAGCGCCATGGCGGCATTCGATGGCGGCGGTGCGTCTGGCGACGCGCCGAAGCAGCGCGCACGCGAGACGCCGGAGGACGACGCAGGACCGGGGCTGGCGCTCGGTGCGTCCGGGCAGGGACAGCGTGAAGCGCAGGGGGCGTTCCGTCTATGACCGTGCCCCCTTGCCTCGCTCGCCCCCCTTACCTCTCTTACCTTCCCGACGGCGCCCTCGCCCATGCGCGCCGTGCGCGAGGCGAGCCGTCCGCCCCGCATCGGGATCCGCCTTCCGGGACGTCGGGCGAGCCCCGGCCGGCAAGCGCCGCACCCCCTGCGCCGCGGTCAGCCCGCCACGCCGCACCGGTTGCCGACGAACAGGCGCGCGTGCTGCAACTGATGCCCGTGATCGCGCGCATCGTGCGTTCGCTGGCGCCGCAGACGACGGTCGCCACGTCGCAGGACGACATGACGCAGATCGCGCTCATGGCGGCGCTGGACGCCGTGCGTCGCTATGGCCCGCCGGACGAGCGCTTCGCCGCCTTCGCGGCAACCCGTATCCGCGGTGCGGTGCTCGACGAGCTGCGGCGGCTCGACTGGCGTCCGCGCACGCTGCGCCAGGCGTCGCACCGACGCCGCGATGCGGCGCGCGAACTGACGCGGGCGCTTGGCCGCGCACCGACTCGCGAAGAGCTGAGCGCGCACGCCGGCATGGACGAGGCCACGCTCGAAGCGGCGGAGATGGCCGAGTACGCCGAGAGCCTCGCGAGCTTCGATCAGTTGCTCGCCGACGGCGGGGGCGCCGCCAGCGAGCAACTGGTCGAGCGGCGCAGCCCCGAGGAGCTCGTCGCCACGCGGCAAAGCCTGGTGCGCTCGCTCGCCGCGTTAAGCGAGAGGGAACAGCGCGTGGTGCAGCTCTATTACGAATTCGACCTCAATCTCGAGGAGATCGGCGAGGCGCTGGGGCTGACCCGCGCAAGGATCTGCCAGATCCACCGCAGCGCCCTCGGGAAGATGAGGTCGGCCATGCGGGAAACCGCACCCGGTGCGGCGCAGGATGCGCGCGCGCCGCAACGCAATCGTGGGACGAGGCAAGGGAAATGACTTTACTGATGCTTGGGGCGACGATCATCCTCGCCAGCGTTTTCGGCATGTTCTGGCTCAATGGCGGCCAGTTCGGCGCCATTTTTCACCTGAACGAGTTCGTGCTGGTCGTCGGTACGGCGCTGGGCGCGTTCCTCATGGGCAACACGCCGCGCGTGCTGGGCGATCTGCGCGCCGTGGTGGCGGCCGCCATCAGGCGGCGTCGGCACGGCGAGGCATTCGAGCAGCAACTGCTCACGCTCACCTATACGCTGTTGCAAACGTCGGCGCGCGACGGGGTGCGCGCGCTGGACGAGCATCTCGACGATCCCGGGCGCAGCAGCATCTTCGGGCGTAGCCGGCATGTGCTGGCCAACGCGAGGCTCGTGGACTTCACCGTCGATGCATTGCGGGTGTCCGCACTCAGCAAAGGCGCGCGCGGCGAGCTCGACAGCCTGCTCGGCATGGAGATCGAGAGTCGCGAGCGCCGGATGATGCAGCCGGTGAGGGCGCTCAACAAGCTGGCCGACTCGATGCCGGGCTTCGGCATCATCGCGGCCGTGCTCGGGCTGGTGCTCGCCATGTACGACATTGGCGCGGGCGAGGCGACGGCCGCGGTGACGCGTCAGGTCGCCGTGGCCATGGTCGGCACCTTCTTCGGCGTGTTCGCGTGCTACGCGGTGCTCAGTCCGCTGGCCAACCGTCTGTCGCAGGCGGTGACGGTGGAGATGACCGCGTATGAGTGCGTGCGTGCGGCGCTCGTCGCGTTTGTGAACGGCAAGTCGCCGCTGCTCTCGGCAGACGCCGGGCGACGCATGCTGCAATACGGCGCACTGCCCAGTTTCGGCGCGCTCGAAGGCTGGGTGCGGCAGGCCGAGGGCGAGCGATGAGCGCGCGGCGCGCCCCGGCGGCGGGGCACGAGGAGTCGGGCGGCGCATGGAAGGTGGCGTTCGCGGACCTTTGCCTCGTGCTCATGTGCCTGTTCGTCGTGATGTGGGTGCTGGAGCGGCGCGTCTTCGAAGCGCCGCAGCCGGCCGGCCCCGAGGTGTCCGAAGCGCTGCAGGCTGCGCGAGGCGCGCCGCTCGCCGGGCTCCCCAGCGGCCAGTTCGAGTCGCCCGCCGATCTCGTGCGCCTCGCCAGCGCCGTGCAGCAGTTGAGCGAAGCGGCCGACCTTTCCGATCATGTGAGTACGTCCATCACGCCCGACGGTTTGCGCGTGCGCCTGTCCGACTCCGACGAGCGGGGGCTGTTCGAGCGCGGCAGCGCGACGCCGTCGTCTGCCGCGACGTCGCTGCTCTCACGCATCGGCCAATTGTTTAGCGGCATCGACAATTCCCTGATGATCGTGGGTCATACCGACGCGGTGCGCTATCGCGCGACCCGGGCCGACAGCTATACCAACTGGCATCTGTCGTCGGATCGGGCGCTCGCGGCGCGCACGGCGATGGCCGCCGGCGGGCTCCCGCTCGAGCGCGTGCTGATGTCCGTCGGCATGGCCGACCACGCTCCGTTGCGTGCCGACGATCCCACGGCGGCGACGAACCGTCGCATCGAATTCGTCGTGCTCACGCAGGCGAGAGCGCGACAACTGGCCACGATGTTCGGGGCGTCGCACGCCGGCGAGGTCGTGCTCACCGGGCGGAACGCCCAGGCTGACGCCGCGGCCATGGCACGGGGCCAGGCGAGCTTATTGATCCGGCCCTTGCGCACTTGAAATTTTCTGCACCACCCTCAACTCGGATTCATGCAAGCAACCGACATGAGATCGCTGAGCCGCGAAGCGCG
>NZ_NJGW02000022.1:0-76052 GCF_002216225.1 Pandoraea sp. CB10b_02 | reverse complement strand
GCCGCCAAACTTCGCGCGCCAGGTGTAGAACGACGCGTCACTGAACCCGTGCTTCCTGCACAGTTCCTTGACCGACATACCGGCCTCGGCTTCCTTCAGAAACCCGATGATTTGCTGTTCCGTAAAGCGCTTCTTCATGTTCGTCTTCTCTCCGAAAACGAACTTTACTAGACTCCAGCTGGCCCTGTTTGCAGGGGGCAGGTCAGAGCGAATCGGCAATACATACAAAATTTCTTACGAACCTTGAGGGAAATGAATCTATGTCATTTCCCTCCGCTCCACGGAATTTCGCAGCGGTCAAGGCCGCTACTTCTGCTGTCCCTATGTGGGCGGCGGCCTGGATGGTGACGGCAGTGTTCATGCTGTCGAACTCGCCCACGCCGCTCTACGTGCATTGGCAGGAGCAAATGGGGTTCTCGTCCGGCATGTTGACCGTGATCTTCGCGCTCTACATCGCTGGGCTGTTGGGTACGCTGCTAGTGGCTGGGCAATTGTCCGATCACGACGGACGCAAGCCGGTGCTGCTTCCGGGGCTACTCGCCGCGCTGGTGGCCTGCGGGCTGTTCGCCAGCGTCAACTCGATCGGCATGCTCGCCATCGGTCGGCTGCTGGCCGGCGTCGCGGTGGGCGTGATCGTCTCGGCCGGCATGGCGACGAGTTGGCAATGTCGGTCGCGAAGCGATGACGGATGCCGTGCGTCCCCACATGCGCCGCGCCCGCCGCTTTGAGCGCACGGCACCAGCGGCCGTAATACTCGCCCTCGGTCAGATGACGTTTCGGGCGGCGACCGGCAAACTCGAATTGGAGCCGGATCGCCAACGGGATGACATAGTTCTCCAAGCCTTAGGCTTCGATCCCGTCGAGTTGCAGGAACAGCTTGCCCATGTCCTCGTCGCTGATGAGGTGGGTGGATTTGCCCGCCGGATAGGTCGGCACATGTCGGCAGGGATTGGAACCATCGGGCCGATAGCCCCACACCTCGGCCAAGTTGAACATCTTGCGCAAGATGCTGAAGACCTTGTTCGCTTCGGTCGGCATGTACGCGAGCTTCTCCATCACGCCCACTACGTCAGGCCGTTTCACGTCCTGTACCTTCTTGCGACCCAACAACGGAATGATGCAGGGGTCGATGACGCGATTCCCAAGGGTCTGATGGGAGTCATCAGCGGGAAAGCCGGGTCAAGTTTCGGAAAGCACCGACATAGGTTAAACCCGCCTAACCCTTTGATAAACCTGCTGTATCGGGTGATGGCGTAGTTCAGCGAAATACGATGCTGGAGTCATCGTGAAATGAAAAAACCCCGCCTCGGCGGGGTTCTTGCCATCGAATGGCAGCGCATCTTGACGCGGCGCGTTCGCACCGCCAGCCGTCAACCGAGCCATACGGCGAGCGTGAGCAGCAAGAGGAGCAGCATCCACAACAAGACGGCGCGCCAGACCAGACCGACGGCCGCCTGAAGGGTACGCGGCGTGCACTCACTGCCGACGGGCAGGACGGCGTCGTCGCCTTGATTGAGGGCGTCGACACTCGACACCTCCGCCAGCGGCCCGGCGAGTCGCGCGCCTAACGCGCCGCTGCCCGCGGCAAGCAGAATCCCCTCGTTCTCGTTCGGCCATTGCTTGGCGTAATGACGCCATGCGTAGATCGCGTCCTCGAAGTTGCCGACGATCGCAAAACCGATTGCGGTGAGCCGCGCGGGAACCCAGTCGATCACATAGAACGCCTTGCGCGCGAACGCGCCGAAGCCCGGGCTGCGGTCCGGCGCCGCTTCCGTCCAGCGACGCGACAGATACTCGGCAAGGCGGTAGAGCACCGCGCCCGCCGGGCCTATTGGCATCAGGAACCAGAAGAACACGCCAAAGACGTGGCGATGCGACGCGATGACCGCATGCAGCAGCGTGTGGCGCACGATCTCGTCGACCGGCATGTCGACCGTGTCGACGCCGATCCACTGGCGCAGGATTTCGCGCGCCTCGTTTGCGTTGTCGTTGTTCAGGGCAACGTGGATATCGGTGAAATAGTGGCTGAACTGACGAAAGCCCATCGTCAGATAGACGATCAGCACGTTCCACGCGAAGCCCAGAAAAATATTGACCCGCATCAGCAGGTAATAGATGAGGCCGACGCCAAGCACGAACGGCAGGACCACGACGAGCCATGCCAGCACACCATGACGCGGCTGTCCGGCATCGAACGTTTGCGATGTATGGGCCGCGTGGGAGCGAATCAGGTTGTAGATCGGGTTCTGCGTGGAGAGGGCACGCACCTGCTCGAGGATCAGCGCGAGGAGTACCGAAAAGAATGTCATGCGTGCGATCAGATCATCGGACGGAATGGTGTAACGATAGCACAGCTTCTCGTGGATACCCGCCCTGCGCGCCGTCGCGGCGCGTGCGTCCGCCGGTTCGGGCAGACATCTTGCGCGATCGATCCGTTCGTCGCGTCAGGCCCGCAGCAGCTGGTAGAAATTCCGCAGCATGGCGGCCGTCGCCCCCCAGATGAAATACTCGCCGCCGGTCGCCTTCGGATAAGGCATCGAGTAGAAGCGGCGCTCGCCCATCTGATAGTTGAAGAGGCGTACCTGATGGTTCGTCGGGTTCATCAGGAACTCCAGCGGGACCTCGAAGATTTCCGCCACTTCGCCGGCGTCGGCCACGAGATCGAATGGCGGCTTGAGCAGGCCAATCACGGGTGCGATGCGAAAGCCGGTGCGCGTCACATAGTCGGGCAGACTGCCGATGACCTCCACCACGCCGGAGTCCAGGCCGATCTCTTCGCGCGATTCGCGCAGCGCGGTGGCAATCGGCGTCGGATCGTCAGGCTCTCGGCTGCCTCCGGGGAAACTGATCTGTCCCGCGTGCGTGCTCAGATGTTGTGTACGCTGTGTGAACAGGACCGTCGTACCCTGCGGGCGCATGACCAAGGGCACCAGCACCGCCGCGGCGCGCGGCGTAAAGCGTGCGGAGGGAGCGACCTCCACGATACTCGCGTCCGGCGTCCAGAGCGGCGGATGCGCGAGTCGGTCTCGCAGTGCGTCGGGCGCGAGCCGCTCCGCCGGCACCGAAGGCTCACCCTCGCCTGTCGAGACGATGGGCAACGCTTCAGGATGCAGGATAAGAGGTGGCGCCACGTAGACCTTGGAAGGAGGGAGAACTCCGCTATTTTAGCGAGGAAGACAAAAGTGCGTGCACGCGAAGAAAAAACGAATCCCATGGCAATTCGTGCGATACCGCGCGCATGATGCGGCGCCGCAAGACGCCGGTTTCGGAAAGCTCGTCCATACGAAAAAAGCACCCCGGAGGGTGCTTTTTCCATGCGGCTTTGGCTGCGCCCGGCCACGAGGTCGCCAGGCGTAGCGGCGTCCGACTTACTCGGCAGCAGCGGTCTTGCTCTTGAACGTGAGCTTTTCCTTGATACGTGCCGACTTGCCCGAACGCTCGCGCAGGTAGTACAGCTTCGCGCGGCGAACGTCACCACGACGCTTGACTTCGATGCTGGCGATCAGCGGGGAGTACGTCTGGAACGTACGCTCGACGCCTTCACCCGACGAAATCTTGCGAACGATGAACGCCGAGTTCAGACCACGGTTACGCTTGGCGATCACGACGCCTTCGTAGGCCTGCACACGCTTGCGGTTACCTTCCACCACGTTCACGTTGACGATCACGGTGTCGCCCGGGGCGAATTCGGGAATCGTCTTGTTCGCGGTCAGACGCGCGATTTCTTCCTGCTCGATCTTTTGGATCAGATTCATTTACCACTCCTTGTGCCATCGTATCGGCGTTTCATACCGGCATGCCGGCCCCGACAGAGGATGGGTTCAAACCGAATGCCGTCCCCATGACGACACCCGCTACCTTACTTGGCCGACGAGTCGGCCTTCAGGCTTGCCAGCCACGCCTCGTCGGCACGGCTGAGCAATCCGTTGGCGCGCGCGCTCTCGATCAGGTCGGGACGCTTGCGCCATGTGTTGGCCAACGCCTCGCGACGTCGCCATTTTTCGATCTCTGCATGGTGCCCGCCCAACAGCACGTCCGGCACCCGCACCCCTTCGTACTCTTCCGGCCGCGTGTAGTGCGGGCAGTCGAGCAGTCCGTTCACGAAGCTGTCCTGCTCGGCCGACTGCGCGTCGTTGAGCGCACCTGGCAATAGCCGGATCAACGAGTCCATCAACGCCATCGCGGGCAGTTCCCCACCCGAGAGCACGAAGTCGCCCACACTGATCTCTTCGTCGACGACACGATCAATGAGACGCTGGTCGATCGCCTCGTAACGCCCGCACAGCAGAATCAGCCCCTTCTCCTGCTGACTCAGTTCCACCACGCGACGATGCGTGAGCGGCTTGCCCTGCGGCGACATCAGCAGCACTCTGCCGCGTGCGACGCCCGCTTCGGCCTGCGCCGCTTTCGCCGCGGCGATCGCGTCGTCCAGCGGCTTGGCCAGCATGACCATGCCCGGACCACCACCGTAAGGACGATCGTCGACCGTACGATAGTTGTTGTGCGTGAAATCCCGAGGATTCCAGAACCGCACATCGTAGCGAGACTGCTTCAGCGCCCGGCTGGTGACGCCCCAATCGGTCAGCGCCCGAAACATCTCGGGAAAGAGCGTGACGACGTCAAACTGCATCAGACCGGATCCGTCCAGAGGTGCCCGGACATGCAACGGCCGGGCAATCAATCAGCAACAATCGGCAACAATCGGCAACTCAGTAATCGAGGCCCCAGTCGGCCACAATACGCCCCGCGTCGACGTCGACGGTCTGCACGTACTGCCCGACGAACGGGATCAGCCGCTCGGCCGTCTTCGCCGGCTTTCCGTCCACGGGCGCCGTCTCGTAGGCGACGCGCAACACGGTATGAACGCCGTTGTCGAGCAGTCCCACGACCTTGCCGAGGACTTCGTCCTGCAAATTCGTCACCTGGGCGCCAATGAGATCGACCCAGTAGAACTCGTCTTCACCCGCCGTCGGAAAGGCACTGCGCGGCACCCAGACCTGAAGGCCCTTGAGCGCCTCGGCCGCCGTCCGGTTCGCGCTGCCGCGCAGTTGCGCGACGACCGTTCCGGAATGCCCGCGGCTATGTAACACGTGAGCCATCGAATAAGTCGACTCACCGGGACGCCGAAAATACCAGCGGTCCGCAGACAGGAGCCCTTCGCCTTCGCCCGTGTGCGGTTGCACCTTGATCCAGCCGCGAATTCCATAGGCATCGCCGATATAGCCGAGCTCGACGAGATCGTCGGGCACCTCGGATATCGGAGCGAGCACCTGCTCCGCACGCTCACCGGCAGCGCCGGCTTTCAGCGGCGCCCGCGCACGTGTGGGTCGATCGGAACGAACCATGCCAATCCAACGTTGTGACGAACACACGGCGATGCCCGCTCCCGATCGCTCCGGAGCAGGCACCGCCGTTCGATTCTTGTGCTATCGGCAGACCGACAGCAATGCGTATCTGGCTAAACGCTCAGGCAGCAGCCTTGGCGCCTTGCTTGATCAGGCGAGCCACGGTCGGCGACAGTTGCGCGCCAACGCCTTGCCAGTACGTCAGACGGTCTTGAGCGATGCGCAGACCTTCCGTGCCTTCGGCAGCGACCGGGTTGTAGAAGCCAATACGCTCGATGAAGCGGCCATCGCGGCGGTTACGCGAGTCGGTTGCAACGATGTTGTAGAACGGGCGCTTCTTCGCGCCGCCGCGAGCCAGGCGGATAACGACCATAATAAATCCTTGTGAATCCAGAGGTGTTCGGACAGAAAACGCGTTATTATAGCGTAAAACCCCCGTCAAAACAAACACTTCGCCAGACCGCCGGCACACCCCGCCAAGCCACGCCCGTATTGGCCCCCGCACCGCAGCAATCCGGGCACGGCAGCCACTGGTCTACAATGCACGAATCCTTTGTGTAAAGCGAGTCCTGCATGCGACGATTTGCCGATGGATGTCTGCTCCGCTCGCCGCCACGATGGGCCTTGCGGCCTGCCACCCCCGGCGCTCGCCTGTGGCATCGCACGCGATGGCTGGGCGGGTTGCGTTTCGCGGGCCTGCTTGCCGCATGTCTTGCCGCCGCGCCTGTACCGGCGGCTGCGCGAGACGCCCTGCCCATCGAACGTCTCTCGCTGCCTCCCGGTTTCCACGTCGAAGTGCTCTCCGATCAGGTCCCCGGCGCCCGGGGCATGGTACTCGGCCCCAGGGGCACACTGTTCGTGGGCAGCCGCGCGCAGGGGAACGTCTACGCCATCACGCTGGATCCCTCCCGCGCCTATGCAGCGAAGGTGCGCACCGTCGCGGCCGGTCTGAACATGCCCATCGGCGTGGCGATGCGCAATGGCACGCTCTATATATCGGCCGTCTCTCACATTCTCAAACTCGACGACATCGAGAATCGGCTCGACAAGCCGGGCAAGCCTGTCGTCGTATACGACAGGCTTCCGGCCGAAAGCCACCACGGCGGTCGTTATATCGCCTTCGGCCCTGATCAGCGGCTCTACGTCGGGGTCGGCGCGCCGTGCAATGCCTGCAAGCGCGACGAAAACCGTTACGCCATGATCGGAAGCATGAAGCCGGACGGCAGCGACTGGCGGGTAGCGGCTCGCGGTGTACGCAACACCGTTGGCTTCGACTGGCAACCGGGCACCGGCACACTTTGGTTCACGGACAACGGCCGCGACCTCCTGGGCGACGACGTGCCGGACGACGAGCTCAACCGCCTGGCCCGCGCCGGCGAACATTTCGGATTTCCCTATTGCCACGCGGGCGACGTTGTCGACCCGGAGTTCGGCCAGGAGAAACCCTGCGCCGCCTTCTCTCCACCGATGACCAAGCTGGGCGCGCATGTCGCCGCACTAGGCATGCGGTTTTATACAGGCAAGCAATTCCCGGAAGACTATCGGGGCAGCATCTTCATCGCGGAACATGGGTCTTGGAACCGCACCCGCAAGGTCGGCTATCGGGTAGTCCGCGCCGTGCTCGACGCCAAAGGCAACGTCACTCGACAGGAGGTTTTCGCACAGGGCTGGCTCGGCAGCGACGAGTCGGTCTGGGGACGTCCCGTCGACCTCCTCGCGCTCCCCGACGGTTCCTTGCTGATCAGCGACGACTACGCCGGCGCGATCTATCGCATCACGTATCGCAAACCGTGAAACATGGCCATGCAGGCGACTCACTGCGATTCCCACCGTCCATTGCCCTGCAAAGGGGAACCGGGACCGCGCACTGCCGGTCAACGCTTCACGGTGTTCGCGGCACCATCAGGACATTCCACTCCCGGTTCATCGCAACCACTTCGCCGGCCGCCCTCTTCGCCACTACGAGCCAATCCCATCATGACTCAACGCCGATTCTCGTTCCTGCCTTCGTCGCTTGCTTCCTATCTGGCGGCTCTGATCGTGCCGGCGGCCATGCTGGCCGGTTGCGCAGCGCCGTCCGGCGGGGGCGCCAATCCATCGTCGGCGTCGCCAGACGCGTCGGCCGCAGCCACGGCACCGGCCGACATTCTCGGCACCTGGCAGTTGATGAAGTGGGAAGGCCCCGGCGACATCCCGAGCCTGCCGGAAGGTCGCTCGATCAACCTGACGTTCAATGACAAGGACGCTTTTTCCGGCACCGGCGGCTGCAATCGCATCTTCGGCCAGTACAAGATCGGCCCGGGCAAAGGACAAGTGACTCTGCAGGCACCGGCCGCCACGCGCATGGCATGCCCGGATTCGATGGCGTTTGAAGACCGTTATCTGAGGACGCTGCCACGCGTAACGCGCTTCGAGCGCCGCGATACGCAGCTGATGCTCAGCACTGCGGACGGCGAGACGCTGACATACGCGTCGCAGACGTTGCTCAATCGCACCATTGCGGCCCCAGCCGGAAACCGGAAGACGGAGGACCGGATCCTCGACGTCGACTCGAAGATGGCGGACTGCGTCGGCGTCGCGCCGCGCAAATGTTTGCGGGTGCGCGATGCCGACGACTCGGGCAAGGCGCAGTGGGAACTCTGGTATGCCCACATCGATGGCTTCGAGTGGAAGCCCGGCGTAGAATACCGCGTGAAAATCCACGGTGAGCCGGTGGAAAATCCGCCCGCAGACGCGTCGAGCATGCGCTGGACGCTCGTCGAAGTCATTCGAGAAACGCCTTCCCGTTAACGCCTTCCGATGAACGCAGTCGCTTATAAATCCAAGACCCTGACCGCCGGACTCGCCATGCTGTTCGGAACGCTCGGACTGCACCGCTTTTACCTTTACGGTCTTCGCGACCGTTTTGGCTGGGCCCATGTCGTGGGCTCGGCATGCGGCGTTGCGGGCTGGGGACTGCTGGTGACGAGCGAGCTGCGTTCCCCCGCCGGCTGGGTGCTGGCGATCCTCGGCGCAATTTCGTTGTTCTCGGCCTTTCTCGCCGCCATCGTCTACGGTCTGCGTCCCGACGAGCGCTGGGACACCCAATTCAATACGAGCGCGCACCGGAAGTCGCGCTCGGGGTGGACGGCGGTCATTATCGTGGCCGTCTCTCTGTTTGTCGGCGCCATGCTGATGATGGTCGGCCTTGCCGTGGCGTTCCAGACCTATTTCGAAACGCACGACACGCCCAACCGCCTGTCGCAATAACGTTTCGCCGTGACCACGACCTCCTTTCCTTCCCTCAAGCCGACGATCGGTTTCATCGGTGCGGGCCGCGTCGCGCGCGCCATGGCCGTTGCGGCATCGCGCGCCGGCTACCACGTCACGGCCGTCGCAAGCCGGCAACTCGACGCCGCGCAACGCATCGCGACAGCGCTGCGCGAGTGCGAAGCGATGCCAGTTGAACGAGCGCAGGACATGAACGCGGTCTTCGGCCGCGCCGACCTGGTATTCCTGACGGTCCCGGACGACGCCATCGCCGCCTGCGCCGCCGCACTGTCCCCCAACGCCGGTCAGGCACTGGTCCATTGCAGCGGTGCGTCCGAAGTCAGTCTGCTCGCGCCAGCTACACGACGGGGCGCGCGCATAGGTGGCTTCCACCCCCTCTTTCTCTTTGCCGGATCGGACAACGACGCCGAGCGCATGTCCGGCTGCTCGATCACGATCGAGGCGGACGCCCCGCTGAACGACACGCTGCAATCGCTCGCCCGTGACATCTGCTGCCGCGCCGTGTCGATTCCTGCCGGCGAGCGCATGCGCTACCACGCCGGGGCCAACTACGCGGCGAGCTTTCTGCTGTGCCTGCTCGATGAAGCGGCTGCGCTCTGGCGAGCCGCGGGCATGCCGGAGGCCGACGCGCAAGCCGCCGTGTGGCCGCTCGTCATGGGCACCCTCGACGCCGCCCGCGAACGCGGCCTGCCAGGCGCGCTCGCCGGTCCGGTGTCGAGGGGGGACGCCGGCATCGTAGCGCGACATACGGAGGCGCTGGCCGCCCTGGGCGGAAACCATGCGACGCTGTACTCCCTGCTGACGCTGCGTGCGATCCACCTGGCGCGCCAGCGTCCGAACGTCGACAGTACCGCGCTCGACGCGATCGCCCGAACCATCGCCCCCTATCTGCCTCCCACCGCATCTCCCGCCCCAGGCAGCGACGCATAACGCTGCGCAGTTCCACTAGGCCATTGCCATCCAGGCGGCCTCACAAGGCCAGTCCGCCCATCCGCCCCATTGCCGCCGTCGGACCGGCGGATCGGTTGCGTGGCGCTTCAGGTCCGTCACGCTCATCGCCCCTATCGTCCCTATCGTCCCTATCGCCCCTGCCACGCCTGTCATGCCTGTCATGCCTGCCTGTCTGCCATCGCACATGATTGCCCTCCCGTCCAAATGCTGTACAAAAACACAGTATAATGAGGCACATTGCAAGCGGACGCCCGTTTTCTGTGTCCGGACTGTTTCAAAGGAGACGAGCCATGGCTTCCTCATTCGCGCCGCCCCCGTCGCGCAAGGGCCGAGGCGCTACCGCGAATCTCGAATCGCGCTTCTCGGCCTGGCATCGCGAGAGCGACGAAACGCGCCACGAATCGGACATGGCCCAGGAATGTGAGGTCAAGTTCGTGACACAGGTGGCCGTGGAGAACGCGCGCACCATCATTTCGCGCAATACATCGCCAGATATCCCTTTCGATCGCTCGATCAACCCCTATCGCGGGTGCGAACACGGTTGCACCTATTGCTTCGCGCGTCCGACGCACGCCTATCTCGGGCTGTCCCCCGGACTCGATTTCGAAACACGGCTCTACGCGAAGCTCAACGCGGCCGAACGGCTCGACGCGGAATTGCGCAAACGCGGCTACCCGCTGCGGGCGCGTCATGTGATCAGCGCCATCGAGCAGGTTCGCGACGGCAAGCACAACAGTTCGGAGTTCGGCACCCGAATGAAGGGCACGGGTTTGCATGCGCAACTGATCCGCCAGCGTTTCCACCTCGCGGCGCGCAAGCTCGGACTCAACCAGGCGCGCCCGCCCCTGCGCAACGATCAGTTCAAAGTACCAGCCCCCGACCACCCGCAGTCCGCGCACCGCAGCCGCCACGCCCCGCGCGCAGACAGCCAGATGCCGAGGACGGAAAAATCCCGTACTGATGATGCGGCGGCCGACGCCAATCCGCAGATGCGCCTCTTCTAGTGCGTTGATCGGCGGCCTTGGCCGCCGGATCGGGCCGGGTCCTCGCGTATTCGCCCGCTCACACCCCGTGCGCGCCAAATGCGTCAAATGTGTCAAACGCATCAAACGCGACGAACGCGCCCAGCGCGCCAACGCGATCTGCCGCCACCGGCCTCACTCCTCGACGTGAATCGTGAGCGTCTCCTTGATCTCCTCCATCACGACGTAGCTCTTCGACTGCACGGCGCCCGGCAGCTGCAGGAGGATGTCGCCAAGCAGTTTCCGATACTCGGACATCTCGCGAATACGCGCTTTGATCAGGTAATCGAAGTCACCCGAGAACAGGTGGCACTCCATCACCTCGGGAATGCGCAGCACCTCGCGTCGGAACTGATCGAACATGTTGCCCGACTTGTGATCGAGCGTGATCTCGACAAACACAAGCAGCGCCGCGCCTAGCGCCGCGGGATTTACCCGGGCGAAATACCCCATGATCACGCCATCGCGCTCCATGCGCTTGACGCGCTCGATGCATGGCGTGATCGACAGACCGACCTGTTCCGAGAGGTCTTTCATCGACATCCGGCCGTCCTGCTGAAGCAGCGCGAGGATACGCCGGTCGAGCCGGTCGAGCGTGCGAATCGATTGCTGCTGAACTCTCATGATTTTTTCCTGAATTCAGGAGATATACATTAACTAAATCTACGAATCCGAGAATAGCATGCCAATTATTACTGGATAACTATGGTTTCACAGGAGTCAACGCAATGAAGGTCATCGTTCTCGGTAGCGGCGTCATTGGCGTCACCAGCGCCTACTATCTGGCGAAGGCCGGGCACGACGTCACGGTGCTCGATCGTCAGGCGGGTCCGGCGCTCGAGACCAGCTTCGGCAACGCCGGGCAGATTTCGCCGGGCTACGCCTCGCCGTGGGCGGCGCCGGGCATTCCGACGAAGGCCATCAAGTGGTTGTTCCAGAAGCACGCCCCGCTGGCCATTCGGCCGGACGGCACGCTCACGCAGCTCAAGTGGCTCTATCAGATGCTGCGCAACTGCACGCCCGAACGGTATGCCGTCAATAAGGAACGCATGGTGCGGATCGCCGAGTACAGCCGCGACTGCTTCCGCGCGCTGCGTACAGAAACCGGTATCCCCTACGAAGGCCGTCAGGCCGGCACGCTGCAGCTCTTCCGCACGCAAGAGCAACTGGCCAACGCGGCGCGCGACATCGCCGTTCTGGAGGAAGCCGGGGTGCCGTTCGAACTGCTCGACAGCGCATCGCTCGCCACCGCCGAACCGGCACTCGCGGCCGTCTCGCACAAGCTCACGGGCGGTCTGCGCCTGCCAAACGACGAGACCGGCGACTGCCAGTTGTTCACCACGCGTCTGGCCGCCATGGCTGAAGCGCTGGGGGTGAAATTCCGTTACGACATGCCGATCGACGGCCTGCAAGTGGCGGGCGACCGAATCGAGGGCGTGGTGTGCGCGGGCTCGATGCAACGCGCGGACGCCTATGTCGTCGCGCTCGGGTCCTATTCCACGCCGTTCCTGAAGGGCATCGTCGACATTCCGGTGTACCCGCTCAAGGGCTACTCGATCACCGTACCCATCGTGAACGCGGATCGCGCCCCTGTCTCGACCGTGCTCGACGAGACCTACAAGATCGCGGTCACGCGCTTTGACGATCGCATCCGCGTCGGCGGCATGGCCGAAGTGGTCGGCTACGACAAGTCGCTCAAGGCGGCGCGCCGCGCCACGCTCGAAATGGTCGTGAACGATCTGTATCCGGGTGCCGGCAACACGGCCGAAGCGACGTTCTGGACGGGGCTGCGCCCCATGACGCCGGACGGCACCCCGATCGTAGGCGCCACCGCATTGCGCAACCTGTTCCTGAATACCGGGCACGGCACGCTGGGCTGGACGATGTCGTGCGGCTCCGGCCAACTGCTGGCCGATCTGATGTCGGGCCGGCGACCGGCGATCCTGGCCGATGATCTTTCGGTGGCGCGCTACAGCGGCGCGCTCGACGCGCAGGCCCAACCGGCCTTCGCCTGATGTTGAAAACGGCACCTTCGGGTGCCGTTTTTGCTTGCGCCGTCCATTGCTTTGGACAGCGCGTTCGCGTGACTGGCGGTGGCATAAGAACAGGAGACGCATCATGAAGATCGGTGTACCCAAGGAGATCAAGAACCACGAATATCGCGTAGGCATGACGCCCGCAGCCATACGCGAAGTGGTGACACGCGGGCACGAGGTCTGGGTCGAGACGCAGGCCGGCGCCGGCATCGGCATGGATGATTCGGTCTATACCGCCGCCGGCGCCCGCATCGCCGCCAATGCCGCCGATGTCTTCGAGCGAGCCGAACTCATCGTGAAGGTCAAGGAGCCGCAGGCCGCCGAGCGCGCCCGATTACGCCCTCACCACACGCTATTCACGTACCTCCATCTCGCCCCTGACGCGCAGCAGACGCATGAGTTGATCAAGAGCGGCGCCACATGCATCGCTTATGAAACGGTGACGTCCGCCACTGGCGGCTTGCCGTTGCTCTCGGGAGTACCCGGCGTGGAGGCGGGCAAAGTCGTCATCCTCGGCGGGGGTGTCGTCGGCACCAACGCGGCGACCGTCGCCGTCGGCCTGGGCGCGCAGGTTACGGTCATCGACAAGTCGGTCGAAGCGCTGCGCCGCATCAGCGCGCAGTTCGGCGGCCGCGTGCAGACCGTCTACTCGACGCAGCACGCCATCGAAACGCATCTGCGTGACGCCGATCTGGTCATCGGCGGCGTACTGATTCCGGGCGCCGCGGCGCCCAAGCTCATCACGCGGGCCATGCTCGGACTAATGCGCAAGGGGGCGGTAATCGTCGACGTCGCGATCGACCAGGGCGGCTGCTGCGAGACGTCCCATCCGACGACGCACGCCGATCCCGTCTACATTGTCGAGGGCGTGGTGCACTATTGCGTCGCCAACATGCCCGGCGGTGTGCCACGCACGTCGACCTTCGCGCTCAACAACGTGACGCTGCCGTTCATTCTGCAACTGGCCGATCGCGGCCCGGTGGCGGCAATGCGCGCCGACCCGAACCTGTTGGCCGGTCTTAACGTCGCGCGCGGGATGGTGACCAATCATGGCGTGGCCGACGCCCTCGGACTCGCCTACCACGACCCGCATACCGTGCTGGCGCATCTGCCGGCAGCCGCCTGAGCGCGGCATTGTCCGGAGGCTGCCGGACGACTTCCCGTCCGGCGCCTGTGCTGACGGCAACATCGGCGCGACATCGGCCGCATCGATTGACAGCGCTTCACCGTGATCGGCCCAAGGTCGTGCTTTGGACATGGGGACACTCCCTTCGTTATACTTCCCCCATTCTCGACGGCGCCTGCCGCTCTCCCCGGTCATCGGGCTCGCGCTGCCGCGCAGCAGCCTGCCTGCCCCAAGCCGTCAATGTCCATGATCAAGTGATGAACGCCGACCCCCAAGAACTCGACAAATTCAGTGAATTGGCCCACCGCTGGTGGGATCCGCACAGCGAATTCAAGCCGCTGCACGAAATCAATCCACTCCGCCTCGACTGGATCGAGCAGCACGTGCCGTTGCAGGGCAAGCGTGTGCTCGATATCGGCTGCGGCGGCGGCATTCTCTCCGAATCCATGGCACGTCAGGGCGCTCGCGTCAAAGGGATCGACCTGTCGAAAAAGGCGCTCGGCGTTGCCGATCTGCACAGTCTCGAAGCCGGCCTTTCCATCGAATATGAAGAAATCTCGGCCGAAGCGCTCGCCGCGCGCGACGCCGGGACTTACGACGTGGTGACCTGCATGGAAATGCTCGAACACGTGCCCTCGCCCGCGTCGATCGTGGCGGCCTGCGCCACGCTCGTCAAACCGGGCGGCCATGTCTTCTTCTCGACGCTCAATCGCAATCCGAAAGCCTGGCTGCTGGCGGTCGTCGGCGCGGAGTACGTGCTGCGCATGCTGCCTCGCGGCACCCACGATTACGCCAAGTTCATCCGTCCGTCGGAACTTGCCTCGTTCGCCCGCGCCAGCGGTCTTACAGTCCGTGATCTGCGTGGCCTGACGTACAACCCGCTTACCAAGCGCTACGCGATCAATCGCGATACCGACGTCAACTACATGGTCGCGTGCACGCGCGATGCCTGATATGTTCGAGCCCCCTGCCGGAGTCCTTTCCGACGTTCGAAACGTGCCGCACCTGCTGGGCGGCCGGGTGCGCGCCGTGCTGTTCGATCTGGACGGCACGCTGGCCGACACGGCGCCCGACCTTGTCGCCGCCGTCAACAAGGTGCGCACCGATCGCGGCCTGCCGCCCGGTCCATACGAGACGCTTCGCCTGCAGGCGTCGCACGGCGCTCGCGGCCTGATCGGCAGCGCCTTTGGCGTGACGCCCGAAGACGCCGCGTTCCCCGAACTGCGAGACGCCTTCCTCGCCAACTACGAAGCCGCCCTGTGCGTGCAAAGCCGCCTGTTCGACGGCATTCCCGCCTTGCTTGCCGCGCTCGAGGCGCGGGGCATTCCGTGGGGTATCGTCACGAACAAGGCCGCGCGCCTGACCGCGCCGCTCGTCAAGCGGCTCGGCCTGGCAGACACCGCAGCCTGTGTAGTTTCGGGGGACACGACACCGCACAGCAAGCCGCACCCTGCGCCCCTGTTGTACGCAGCCGAGTGCATTGGCGTGGCGCCCGCCGACATCGTGTACGTAGGCGACGACCTGCGCGACGTCCAGGCCGGCAAAGCCGCCGGCATGGCGACCATCGCAGCAGCATACGGATATTGCGGCGATACGCTCGCGCCCACGCAGTGGCAGGCCGACGCGGTCGTCGAACGCGCGGGCGCGATCGCCCCGCTGGTGATGTCGCCGGCCTGACGCCGGTTTCCGTCATCTACCGGGAAGGGCCGCGGCGGTTGCCGCCGTTACGGCCGGTCCCGGGTCTGTCCCGCTGCGCATCTCAGGCGCGGCGTGCTTCACTGGCTGCTTACGGGAGACCGCATGGCCGAGCAAGCGAACGATCGCAATCCGAATTCGAATGTCGCCGCGGGCGGCCCCCGCCTGCAGCAGGGTCTGGCCCGCGCACAAGCGTTGGGCCGCGACCCCAACGTGCGCCGTCGTGCGCGCAAGACCGGCCTGTGGACCGTTGGCGTTATCGCCGTCTTCGGTGTGATCAGCTATTTCACGGTGCCGGCGGTGCTCAAGCACTACGCCGTCGACAAGCTCTCGGCCTACCTGGAACGGCCGGTGAGCGTGGGTGACGTCAGCTTCAATCCATACACGTTGCGTCTGGATCTGCATCAGGTGCATATCGGCGACAGGACGCCCGGGCAACCGTTCGTGGACGTCGGCCTGCTGCGAGTCAACGTGTCGTGGGGGTCGCTGTTCCGCCTGGCGCCCGTCGTCGACGAGCTCTATCTCGAGACGCCGGTCGTCAACATCGTGCGCACGGCGCCACAACGCTTCAATTTCTCGGACATCATCGACCGCGCGACTTCCGGGCCGCCATCGCCCGAGCCCTCGAAGCCCGCCCGTTTCGCGCTGAACAACGTCCACATCAAGGACGGCACCCTCCGTTTCGACGATGCCGTGCAGAACGAAAAACACGTCATCGATCACCTGCAGGTCGGCGTGCCGTTCATCGCCAACCTGCCGGCCGACACCGATATCTTCGTACAGCCGCTGCTCCAGGCCTCCATCGACGGCTCGCCGCTGCATATCTCGGGTCAGACGAAACCGTTTGCCGATTCGCTCGAGTCGACGCTCGACATCAAGCTCGACCGCCTCGACGTGCCGAAATACCTCGGCTACTCGCCGGTCACGGTGCCGGCACAGATCAAGAGTGGCGCGCTCAGCACCGACCTGAAACTGCGCTTCACGCGCGACAGGAACGGCGCGCACGTATTGCTCACCGGCACGGCGCGGCTGTCCGACGCGGTTGTGAACGAGGCCGGCGGCGCGCCGCTCGTCTCGCTCAAGCAACTCGACGTGAAGCTGGGCAAGGTGGAGCCGCTCAGCAACGTCTACCACATCGACAGCGTGCGAATCGACGGTCTGGACCAGCGCGTCGTGCTGGAGAAGGACGGCTCGGTCAACGTGACGCGGGCATTGCTGCCCGAGCGCCCCGCCATCCGGGCGGTGAGCAAGGCAGTCAACCAGGCCGCCGCCTCGCCCAAGGCGAGCGAAGCCGCGAAAGCCGCCCCGAAGGTGCCCGCCGAACAGACCGCACGCCCCGCCACGCCGGCGTCGGCTGCCGAGGCTGAGCAAACCAGGGCCCTCGCCGCCGCGCAGCCCGCACCGCTCGACCTGTTGGTGAGCGACGTCTCGCTCGTCAACAGCAAGGTCCACCTCACCGACGAGCGCGGCGCCAAACCGGCGAGTGTCTCGCTGGAAAACATCGCCATCGGGGTGAAGCAGTTCTCGACGCTCGGCAAGACGCCGGCAACGTATGACGCGTCGATCGGCATTCAGAGCGGCGGTTCGGTCAAGGCGCGCGGCCAGTTCAGCCTCCCCGCGTACAACGCGAGCGGCGAACTGGATGCGCAGTCCATCGCCCTCGCGCCGCTGCTCCCGTTTGCGCAAGGCGCGCTCGCCGGCGACCTCAAGAGCGGCACGCTCGGCGTGCAGGCGAAGTTCAGCGCGGCCTTCGCGCCCGACAAGCAGCCGAACGTCCAGATCGAGCCGGCGAGCGCAACGCTCGAGAAGATCGAGTGGCTCACGGGCCGCAAGGGTGACGCGCCGCTCAAGCTCGCCAAGGCCGAGGCGAAGCTCTCGCACTTCGATCTCGGGGCGCGCAAGGCGACGCTCGATGAACTCACCGTCACCGGGCTGGACGTGTCCGCACGGCGCGACAAGGACGGCACCATCAACCTGCTCGCGCTCGCCGGCAATGGCGAGCCCAGGGCGGGCGCGCCCAGGCGCGGCGACATCAACGCTCGTGTCGGCACCGAGCGCGGTCGACGCACGTCGGCACGGGCGACGACCGCACCGAAGGCGCAAGCCGCCAGCGACTGGCAGTGGAAGGTCGGCAAGGTGGCGATCGAGAATGCCAGCGTCGGCTTCGAAGATCGCGCGGTCAAAGGCCGGCCGATCAATGCGAAGTTCGCGCCGCTCAATGTGAAGGTGCAAGGCGCGTCGCAGGACATGGGCAAACCGTTGCAGCTCGAAGTGACCGGCACCCTCAACAGGAAGGGCACGCTCAACGCCACGGGCACCGTCACCCCGCAGCCGCTCTCGGGCGATTTGCAGCTCAAGACGCAACAACTCGACCTGGCCGCCTTCGATTCGTACATGAGCGACGAGTTGAACGCGAGCATCGCCAGCGCCCTGCTCTCGAGCAGCGGTCGCACGACCTTCGCGATGAAGGGCGATACACCGCAGGTCACGTACCGCGGCGACGCCACGCTGGGCAACGTGCGCCTGCTCGACAAGGTGACGGCAGACGACTTCGTGCGCTGGAACGCGCTGTCGGTGCAGCAGATCAATATGGCGATCGGCAGTGGCAAGCCGAACGTGCAACTGGGCAGCATCGCGCTCTCGCGCTTCTACGCGCGGATCATCGTGAACGCGAACGGGCGCCTGAACCTGGCGGACGTGGTCGGCAACAAGCAGGAGGCGCCCCGCTCGCTCACGCGCGCCAGCGAGGGCGTGCCGCTCGACGGGGCGCCGGCTAAACCCCCGCTGGATGCGGCCGCCTCGGCGGTGGAAGCGGGCCAGCCCACGGAGCTCGAGAAGAAGCAGCAAAAGCCGGGTGAGACGACCGTGCAGCGCGGCCCCGGCTACGGCACGGGCAAGGCGTTGCCGGCGGACGTGCACATCGGCCGGATCACGCTGCAAGGCGGCAACATCAACTTCACGGACAACTTCGTCAAGCCGAACTACTCGGCCAATCTGACAGGCATCGGGGGGCGCATCGGCGCCTTCGGCACCGCCACGACCGAACCGGCGGACGTGGCGCTGCAAGGCAAGGTCAACCGCAACGCACCGATCGACATCAACGGCAAGATCAACCCGCTCGCGCCGATGGCGTTCGTCGACCTGAGCGCGAAGGCCGACGGCATCGAACTGACCAACCTTACCCCTTATTCGACGAAATACACGGGTTACCCCATCGAAAAGGGCAAGCTCACGGTCGACGTGCACTATCTGCTCGATCAGGCGAAGCTCACGGCGAACAACCACATCTTCATCGATCAGCTGACGTTCGGCGATCACGTGGACAGCCCGACGGCGACCAACCTGCCCGTGCGGCTGGCGGTGTCGCTGCTGAAAAACTCGCGCGGCGAAATCGACGTGAGCATTCCGATTTCCGGCTCGCTCGACGACCCGCAGTTCAGTCTGGGCGGCGTGATCTTCCGTGCGGTGGTGAATCTCGTGGTCAAGGCGGTGACCGCGCCGTTCAGCCTGCTGGCCTCGGCCTTCGGCGGCGGCGAGGAGGAACTGGGCTACGTGGAATTCGCCCCCGGCAGCGCACGCCTGACGGCGGACGACGAGAAGCGTCTCGAGACGCTCGTCAAGGCGCTGAACGACCGTCCGTCGCTCAAGCTCGACATCGTGGGTCGCGTGGACCCGGCCAAGGACACCGACGGGCTGCGCCAGGTGGCAGTCGAGCGCGCGATCAAGGCGCAGAAAGTGAAAGCGATGGTCGGCAAGGGCGAGAGCATCGACGTCGACAGCGTGAAGGTGACGCCCGAGGAGCGCAGCAAGTACCTGACGGCCGCCTACAAGGCGGCGGACTTTGCGAAACCGCGCAACATGATCGGGTTCACCAAGTCGCTGCCGGACGACGAGATGGAAAAGCTCATGGAGACGAACATCAAGGTGAGCGACGACGATCTGCGAGCGCTGGCCGAGCGCCGGGCGCAGCAGGTGCGCTCGTGGCTGGACGGCAAGATCGCGGCCGACCGGCTCTTCGTGCTGGCGCCGAAGCTCAACGCCGACGGCATCAAGGACAAGGGGGCGACGACGCGGGTGGACTTCGCACTCAAATGAGCCATTTATGTCATAATTAGCAATTCCACGGGGCCGACATGGTTTCGACGTGGGTGGCGAAGCGATTCAGGGCATACCGAGGACCCGTCACCTCGTTAATCAATGGGAAATTAAGTAACTGCTAACGACTCTCGTTACCAGCTGGCTGCCTAAGGGCGCCTCCCTCGCACTAGCTCTCTGACGGGCTAGGGTAGCAATACCAGGCGAGGTCATATACGTCAGATAATCTCCGGTGGTGCCATGACGCCGGGGCCGAAAACCAAGTGGATCGCCGTTGCGTAGCGTGTTCGTCCGCGACAAAACGGTTAAATCAAATGACTGAACTAAGTATGTAGAACTGGTCGTAGAGTACTTGCGGACGCGGGTTCGATCCCCGCCGGCTCCACCATTTACCCAAGGCCAACCGTTCTCGGTTGGCCTTTTTTCTTGCGCGTTCCCCGCGTGTTGGCGCGTGTTCACGGCGTGATCTTGCGGACGCAGCCTTTGAGCTCGGACCGCCTTCGCCCCTCACGGCCTCTCTGTTCTCTGTTTTTCGCTCAGTGTCCGTGGAGGACTCCGGGGACCTGTACGTGCTCCATCAAGGACTTAGCGGCGCCGGTTGCAGTCGGCAACTGCCCGGCGGCGGTGACCGAGAGAGATCGTCAGGCCGCAAAAAGGCCGCCCGAAGGCGGCGGCGATGTGATGACAGGGCCCGTCAGGGCATCGAGGCCAGCACCCGGATCTGCTCGGCCCAGCCATAGGGCCACGGGCGACCCAGCAGTCGCTCGACGGGGAGCTCGGGGGTGGCGGCGAGGCGCTCCACCAACTCGGGGGCCAGCAGGGTCAGCCGCATAAGGCGATGGACCTGCGAGACGTCCATCCCCTCGGCTATGGCGATCTCGGCCGCCGAGGCAACCCGTCCCTCGGTGAGCAGCCGCTGCCAGTGGTGCGCCAGCCCAAGCGCTCGCAGGAGTGCGGTGTCTGGGATCTCGGTGCGCACGGGAGCGGCCCAGGTCGAGTGCGCCTCGACGGCCGTCCGGACCCCAGGGGGTGGGATCACCGCGCGCCGGGTGCCACGTTGGACGAGCCGCCAGGGCAGAAAGGTTTCCAGCTTCACGCCGCCGGCCGGCGCCGGGAGTTTCTGGGTGATTAGCGCCCCCTCGAAGCGTCCGCGGTGCTTGGTGCTCACGCGGCCTCCTCGAAGCGTCGCACGATCTCGCGCTGCGCCGCCCAGTCCACCGGCAGCGGATTGCGCTGGAACCAGATCAGGCTCATCCGGCGCGGCTGTCGCCCGGCCATCAGCAGCTCAACGATGTCGGGCGCGAGCAGCGTCAGGCGCAGCAGTTCGTTGACCACCGAGTGGTGCAGCCCTTCGGCACGCGCAATGGCCGAGCCGCTCGGCATGGCGCCGCTGTCTAACAACCGCTGCCAGTGGAAGGCCCTTGCCATCCCTTCGATGAGCGTGCTGTCGTGCGTGTCCCGGTCCTCGGCCTTGTGCTGAACCAGCCGGCGCACGCCGCGCCGCCGCAGGGTCAGCGGCACAAAGGTTTCGCGAACTCCGTCTATCATGCTTCGACCTCCAGCAACTCGGCGCCGATGCTCCTGGGCGCGAACTCGCCAATCAAAGCGTCCCAGCCCAGTTCGCGCCACTTCACCTTGATCCCCTGCATCTCGTCGGTGTGGACGAGGTCGATGCGCTCGATCATGAGGTTGGCAATGCGGTGCCGCTCGACCGGGAAGAGCTGATCCCACACGTCGTTCAGCCGCCCCATCGCCATCACGACGGCGGCTTCGTCCATGGGCGCGCCCTGGCGCTGGACCTGGCGCACGACGGCGGTGACGGATTCGGGGCTGGTGAGCACGGTCCGGATCTGGGCCACGACCGCCGCTTCGATCTCGCCGGCGGGCAGGCGCTCGTAGCTCTTGCCGGGTGCGCCGAACCGGCTCTCAGACTTGGAGACGTAGTACTGGTACTTGCGGCCGTTCTTGCGCGAGTACGTTGGGTACATGCGTTCGCCCGTCGGCGCGTACAGCAGCCCCCGCAGCAGCGCGTCGTTGCGCGAGCGGATCTTGGTGTCCACCGACCGCGCGTGGCTGTCGCGGGCCAGCACCGCATGCACCTGATCCCACAGCTGGCGTTCGATGATCGGTTCGTGCTGCGCCGGGTACCACTGGCCGCGATTTGACAGTTCTCCGAGATAGATGCGGTTGCGCAGCACCTTGTGGATGTACTTCTTGTCGATGCGCGTGCCGGTACGCACGCGGCCGTCCTGGGTCGTCCATGCCTTGGTCGTGACGCCCTCGGCAGTCAACCGGGCGGCGATCTGCGTGGGTGATCCGATGGTCAGCATCTCTTCGAACATCCGCCGCACCACCGCCGCCTCGGCTGGGTTGACCACCAGTTGGCGGTTGACCACGTCGTAGCCGATGGTGGGCACGCCGCCCATCCACATTCCCTTCTTCTTGGCGGCGGCGATCTTGTCGCGGATACGCTCGCCGGTGACCTCGCGCTCGAACTGGGCGAAGGACAGCAGGATATTCAGCGTCAGCCGCCCCATCGAGGTGGTGGTGTTGAACTGCTGCGTGACCGACACGAAGGACACGCCCTGGCGCTCGAACACCTCGACCATCTTGGAGAAGTCGGCCAGGCTGCGCGTGAGGCGGTCGATCTTGTAGACCACCACGATGTCGACCAACCCGCGCTCGATGTCGGCCAGCAGACGCTTGAGGGCCGGCCGCTCGGTGTTGCCGCCGGAGTAGCCGGGGTCGTCGTAGTCGTCGACGACCGGAATCCACCCCTCGGCGCGTTGGCTGGCGATGAAGGCATGGCCCGCCTCCTTTTGCGCGTCGATGGAGTTGAACTCCTGGTCGAGTCGTTCATCCGACGACACCCGGCAGTAGACCGCGCAGCGTTTGCGCGGCTTCGAGGATGCGATCTCCGCCATCAGACACCTCCCTTCAGGCCGAAGAACAGCGGGCCGCTCCAATGCTGGCCGGTGATGTGCCGCGCCACGGCGGTCAGGCTCTTGAAGCGGCGGCCTTCGTATTCGAAGTGACCGTCGGCGTCGACCGTCACCCGATGCTCGCGCTCGCCCCATTCGCGCAGCAGCACAGTGCCTGGCGCGAAGTCGAACTTGCGCGGGCGCGCGCGCAGTTTGATCTTGGAGTGCTTGACGCCGATGGCCTCAAGGCGCTGGCGCGTTTCGGGTGCGAGTCCGCCGAAGGCTTCTTCCTGCAGCTTGTAGGCGATGCGGGACTCGACGTGCGTGCGATTCGGATGTTCGGGCCGGCGCTCGAAGTACCGGTCCCACAGGACCCACAGCTCGGCCATCGGGAGATGACCCAGGTCGGCGATCCGCGCCCCAATGGACGCTGACTTCTCGTTCATGACAACTTCTCCGTTGGATAGGGGGTTGCATGAACGCGCTGGTCGGGCAAGAAGCCAAGGTCAACCGGACTCTCTGTTGGAGGCTCGGCGGTGGTGCCGCGGACGATGGCTGCCGCAAGGATGCAAGTGATCTCAGCAGCACGGGCGGCGGGCTGCATCTCCGCGGGAGATGGAAGTTCGAGGTTCTTCATGACGGATCTAGGGAGTCGAAACCGTCAGTGATGGTCCGCGAGGCCGTCTGAAACGGATGGCAACGCATAGCAACGCGTCTCTATCTTGCGAATCTTGTTTCGCAAGAATACAATGCAGTTCTTTCCTCAGAGGACTGCCATGCTCGACCGTCTTTCCCCTCGCTTGGTGGGCTATCGCGTGAAAGCTGCACGCGAGGGCAAGGGCTGGACGCAAGAACAGTTGACTGCCGCGATGGGCATCAACGATCGGCAGACGCTGTCGGACATCGAGAAGGGCAAGCGGCTGGTGAAGCCAGATGAGTTGGTCCTGCTGTCCGACGTGCTCGACCGCGACGTCGAGTTCTTTCTGGACCCGTTCGCTGTCACCGGCGAGGCCCAGTTCAACTGGCGCGCAGCTCCCGAGATCGACGAGGCGAGCCTGGACGCGTTCGAGCTAAAGGCGGGCCAGTGGATCGGCCTCCTGCGATGGCTGAGGGCGTCAGAGAACCAGCAAGGCCCGCTCAAGCACAGCCTGCGGCTCACCGCGCAGTCCTCGTTCGAGGATGCCCAGGCGCGGGCCGAAAGCCTCGTACAGGCGCTGGAGTTGGGTGATGTGCCCGCCGAGCGCCTGATCGAGCGCGTGGAGCGCGGTCTCGACATTCCGGTGCTGTTCGTGGATACCGTCCAAACCGAGGAAGGCGAGTCGATTTCAGGCGCGACCTGCCACTTGCAGGATCTGGGCGTCATCCTTATCAACCGTCACGAGCCCGAATCGCGGCGCTTCTACGACCTCGCGCATGAGCTGTTCCATGCGCTGACTTGGGACGCGATGCAGCCCGACCACCGGGAATCGAACTCGGTTGAGGACCGCTCCCGGGGCAAGCGCATCGAGCAACTGGCCAACAACTTCGCGGCTGCGCTGCTCATGCCGACGGCATCGCTGGACCGTCTGATTGACCGGCGCCGCATCGACGACGCAGCCCACCTAGCGGAGATTGCAGCCCAACTGCGCGTGGCGCCGGCAGCGCTGGCTTGGCGGCTGTTCAACCTGCGATGGATCACGGAGCCGACGCGCCAGGCGCTCCTGTCTGAGCGGCAGCGGCTCTCGCGATCTGCAACTCCGAAGCGTTTCTCGCCTGTGTTCGTTGCGATGCTGCATCGGGCGATCGACCATGGGAGGCTGTCGGCGCGTAAGGCAGCTAAGGCGATGGGCATGAGCCTCACGCAGCTGGTCGACCTGTTTGCTGAGCACTCCTTGGCTGCACCCTATGAGCTTTGAGGTGCGCCCGGAATGCAGCAGGTCGTCGCTCCTCACGCCCGGGTCCGCGTTTTCGTCGACACCAATGTCATCCTCGAAGCCTTCCGCGTTGGGTGCTGGTCATCACTGCCAACTACCTTTTCGATTGAAACCGTCGAGAAGTGCGTCGAGGAGGCCCTGACAGGGGACCCGACTGATCCGCGCCACGTAGCTGTCGATCGAGACGTTCTGGTCGCAGGTTTGTCGGCGCGCCACCCGGTCGACAAACGCACCATCGCCCGGTTCGGGCTTGCCTATCCGGCCAGCGCTGGACTCGACGCCGGGGAGCTTCACTTGCTGGCCTGGCTCCATGACCAAGGATTGATGGGGACAGTCAAGCTGCTGCTATCGACGGCGGACAAGGCGGCGATCGTCGTCGCCGGTCGTCTCGACTGGCTCGATCTGGTGACGTCTCTGGAGCAATTGGCCCAGCAAGCCGGCGTCGGCCGAGTTCAGATCGACCAAATGGCTCGCCACTACCGCCAGCGGTGGCTCGATGAGATCAAGGTGAAGGTCCGTCTCGGGATCATCCCCTGACAGGAAGGTTGAACAACAAGAACGAACAATGACCCAGGCGAAAAAGAACACTGCCTCGTTCCATCGGTTTGTTGAAACCGCATCCCTTGGTGCCATTCGGACGCTTTGCGACAGCGTCAGCGACCTGGCAGGTCAGCCGTGGGTTACGTCCGCGCTCGCGCAACTGACGCCTGAGGCCGATGCCCAGACGTGTGCCCAGGCTCGACGGGCGCTGTCCGACGGCTGCCGACATCTGACCACGGAATCCCTGTCGAGGCTTGAAGGCGATGCGCGACGGGTGATCGCATTGGCCGAAGGCAAAGGTCCCGCGGCAATCAAAGTTGTCGAGCGCGACATCTACAAATTCGATGATCCGGAAGGCGGACTACGCGCCGGCTTTGATGCACAGACCGACGACCTTGGGAGATCGGTGTTCCTGCTGATTCGGATGCCCCAGCTGTTCGAGGAGGCCGAGCGATTCCACTTCGCCGAGCACTATCGGAATTTCGGTCGCCTCTATGAAGCCTTCGAGGTCGACTGCGACCAACTGGCGCAATTCGAGTGGAACGAAGCCGCCAAGGCCGCGTTCGAGACCAAGATCAAGGAGCAGCTGCAGATCTCCGGTCCTTGCCTCATTCAGCACTTCGAGGTCTCCCAGTCTGATGACGGTGCAGGTTCGCCTTCACTACACATGTTCTTGATCCGGCATGCCGGAATGACCAGCAGCGTCCAGGACACCTTGCCCGATCTCTCTCTACAGCCCATCCACTACAAGCCTCCGGTCGAAGCAACACTGCTATTCGAACCTGCCCAGAAGCGGATCGAGGTGTTCGCCGAGCAGGCAGCCGAGCGTCCGCTGATCGCCGCTGCGTTCGCGGAAGTCGCGACTGGATCAGATCTGTCAGGTAGGCCGATGTCGCTTCGCCAGTACAACCTGGAGCGCTTCTATCGGTCGCTTCATCTGTCGCAAACAGAGGTGGAACATCTTGGTGTGTTGGACGTTCGAGTGGTCGAGGCCGAAGCGCGGCCGCAGAACCTCAAGCGCCGTGTGGTGGTAAAGGTCGACAAGGACGACGACATCGATACCGCAGCGCGCGCCATGCTCGGCGACAACAACATCTTCAGCCGGGCAACGCTGATCAGCCGGGTCGTGATCAACCTGCGGTTCGAACGTAACGGTAAGGAGGTGAACCTGCCGATCACGCTGAGCGCGCCTAATCGTTGCAACCTAGCAAGCCGTCAGGACCCGCGCGACCGCGAGTTGGGCTATGCGGTTCTTGAGGCCTACGGCATCGTCAGATCGGTCGCGCCACTCGATGCCGCGAGCGAGGCCGGGCAGTTCAGCGCGATGCTGCGGTTGTATGAGTCGGATTGTGCGGAAGTGTCCCGCGCTGAACTGCACAACTGGGGCGCGGACGTTTCCGTGCTGCGGTCGGCGGGCTTCCTGGTTCCGAAGGCGCGGGCATCATTTGTGACCCGAGTTCGCGACGATGGGACGGTACTCCAGGCGCCGGTGCGTTCGATTGAAGGGCGGCTGGTCTTTGACGACCCGCAGACCGGACTCCTGGTTGCGGTTGATCCCAGCGAGCTGGAGCGATTCGAGGTCAAGCGGGACTGGCTCACCGAGCGTGTCATCAAGGGGTTGCGCGGTGCGATGCGCATGGGGCGCACGCCGCGGTTAACCGGTCCTGTCGTGAAGCTCGGTACGCTGGTCGACGGAAACGACGATGTTCCGGTGCACCTGGCTCGCTGCCTTGACCGAATGGATGTCATTGCCTCTGTAGACAGCAGTCTGCGCGGCGACGGTCAGTCGGGCTGGGGTGTGGTTCTGACAGCCACGGGGGTTTGTCCTGAGTTCCTCGGGGCGAACGTCATCGTGCAGCTGGCTGACGTCCTGACAGCGGACGAAGCTGGAATCACCGTCGACCAGACACGACTGATGCAGACCCTGCGCGATGGTCGCCATCGAGCCTTCGCAGCGGCCGTTCCTGATCTGCGCATCACCTGCGATATCGCGGGCAAGGAAACGGCCACGCTCATCATCCCTGGCAAGCTGCCGTTCTCTCTCGTCGGGGGCAAACAAGTTCTGGTGGTCGAGCGCTTGATGCAAGCGCATCGCGCAGGTAATCCGGTTGTGACCGGTGGCGCGCTGTTCGAAGGCATGAGCAGCAAGTCTCCTGCCCAGCTCTTTACTGGCGATACCTGGAAGCAGTACATCGGGCATCCACCCGACAAGTCCCGGGGTTGGATGCTGCTGCTCTGATCGCTACATCTGGAGGAGTCAACGCCGTGCGGGCTGCCCTTGGGCAGCCCGTTCTGCTTCTGGCGTCCACCTACATTCGACCTACAAAACATCAGCGGACGACCTACAGACCGATTCGAAGAATGAGACGTGCCCTTTCACTACACAGGAGCACATCTCGTGAATACCCGAGTCCCTTCTGTTCAGACGCGCAGCCAATCTGCACGCTGGACGCAATCTGCAGGCGAAGTCCGCCTCGCCCTCAACGAGCATGAGCTGGCGGCCCGCTGGGGCCTGTCGGTTAAGACCCTACGCCGCTGGCGTCAAGAGCAGCTCGGCCCAGTCTTCTGCAAGCTGGGCGCCCGCGTCACCTACCTGATCTTCGAAGTCGAAGCTTTCGAACGGCGCGTCTCGCGCTACTCGACCTTTGCTCGGGCGTACCAGTGAGGGAGACGGCCATGAGTGACCTGACCGTATTCCCCGCCGACATTGCCGCGATGTCGGTCGGCCAATTGGCCGCGCTTCCGCCTGACCAGAAGGCCGAGATCTCCCGCAACCTCGACGAAGCCCTTGATTGGCTCAAGAAGGCGCGCGCCAAGTTCGACGTGGCGCTGGATGCGGCCTATGGCGAACAGGTCCGCGCCGCGCGCTTCGAGGCCGGCAAGGACTTCGGCGTCATCCATCTCCAGGACGGCCCGCTGCGCGTCACGGTCGACACCCCGAAGCGCGTGTCCTGGGACCAGGCGCAGCTCGCTGCCACCGCTCGGCGCATCGCCGAGGCCGGCGAGAAGGTCGAGGACTACCTGGACGTCGAGTTCAGCGTCTCCGAGTCGCGCTTCAACAACTGGCCCGCGGCTCTGCGCTCGCAGTTCGAGGCCGCGCGCACGGTCAAGCCTGGCAAACCCACGTTTCGGCTGACCTTGACCTCGGAGGACTGATCCATGAACAACGAACTGATTCCGTTCGATTTCGAGGGCCGGCCGGTCCGTGTTGTCACCGACGCACAAGGCGAGCCGTGGTTCGTCGCGGCGGATGTCGCCCAGTCGCTCGACTACCGCATGGCCAGCGACATGACCCGCTCGCTCGATGACGACGAGAAGGGTACGCAGATTGTGCGTACCCCCTCGGGCGATCAGGAGATGCTGGTCATCAACGAATCCGGCCTGTACTCGGCCATCCTCAAGAGCCGCAAGCCCGAGGCCAAGCGTTTCAAGCGCTGGGTGACCCACGAAGTGCTGCCGGCCATCCGCAAGACGGGTCGCTACGCGCTGTCTGGAACACCGGCACTGCCTGCCCCGACCCAAGACCGTGTGTGCTCGATTCTGCTGATCGGCGAGGCCGTCGCCAAGGTTCCCGGGGTGAAGCCCGGCATCGCGATGGCGGCCACGCTCACCTGCATCCACGAGAACACGGGCTTGGCGGTCGAGACCCTGCGGCGCGCTCTGCCGGCCGCGAACGAGGCGATCTGCTCGCTCAACGCCACTCAGCTCGGCAAGCTGCTCGGCCTGTCTGCCAAGGCCACCAACCAGCGTCTGGCCCAGCACGGCCTGCAGTTCCGCAACGAACGCGACGAGTGGGAGCTGACCGAGTCCGGCGAGGCTTGGGCCGAAGCGATGCCGTACTCGCGCAACGGGCACAGCGGCTACCAGATTCTCTGGAACCCCGCCGTCGCCGAGCAGCTGAAGGAGGTGGCGTGATGGCACTTCCCATCATCACCGCCGACCAACGGCTGCGCGAGAAGCAGGGCGTGAAACTCGTGCTGCTGGGCAAGAGCGGCATCGGCAAGACCACCCAGCTCAAGACACTGCCCGAGGCCTCGACTCTGTTCGTCGATCTGGAGGCCGGCGACTTGGCCGTCAAGGACTGGCGCGGCGACTGTGTGCGTCCGACCACCTGGCCGGAGTTCCGCGATCTCGTGGTGTTCCTCGCCGGTCCGAATCCGGCGCTGCCGCCCGAGGCACCGTTCTCGGAGGCGCATTACCGCCACGTCTGCGAACGCTACGGCGACCCGGCGCAACTGGCCAAGTACGACACCTACTTCGTCGACAGCATCACCGTGCTGGCGCGGCTGGCGCTGATCTGGGCGAAGGCGCAGCCGCAGGCTGTGTCCGAGCGCACTGGCAAGCCGGACACGCGCGGCGCCTACGGACTGCTCGGTACCGAGATGCTGACCGCGCTCACCCACTTGCAGCACGCCCGCGGCAAGCACGTCGTGTTCGTCGCGATTCTCGACGAGCGCATCGACGACTTCAACCGCAAGGTGTTCGTGCCCCAGATCGAGGGCGCCAAGACCGCTGCCGAACTGCCCGGCATCGTCGACGAGGTGGTGACGCTCGCCGAGATCAAGGCCGAGGACGGCAGCGCCTACCGCGCCTTCGTCACCCACACCCTGAACCCCTACGGCTACCCGGCCAAGGACCGCTCCGGTCAGCTCGATGTGCTGGAGCCGCCCGACCTGCACGCGCTGATCGAGAAGTGCGCCGCCGCCACCCACATCCCGAACACCACCAAGGAATAAGCCATGACCGCTTGGAACGACTTCAACGACGCCGAACAGCAGCAGACCTTCGACCTGATCCCCAAGGGCACGGTCGCCCGAGTCCGGATGACTATCAAGCCCGGCGGATACGACGACCCGGTGCAGGGCTGGACCGGTGGATACGCCACGCAGAGTTTCGAGACCGGCTCGGTCTACCTGGCCTGCGAGTTCGTCGTGCTGGAGGGCGAGTACGCCCGCCGCAAGATGTGGAGCAATGTCGGCCTGCACAGCCCAAAGGGACCGGCGTGGGGGAACATGGGGCGGAGCTTCGTCCGTGCCGCGCTGAACTCTGCGCGCAACATCCGACCTCAGGACAGTTCGCCGCAGGCCGCCGCTGCCCGCCGCATCCAGGGCTTCCACGAGCTCGATGGCCTGGAGTTCGTTGCGCGCATTGACATCGAGAAGGACGGGCGCGGCGAACTGCGCAACGTCGTGAAGATGGCGGTCGAGCCCGACCAGGCGGACTACGCCCAAGCGTTGGGCGCGGCGCCTGTACCCGCTGCGGTGACGCGTTCTGCATCTGCACCGGCGGCTCCCATGCAGGCAGTCCGCCCTGCCGTCCCTGGCAAGCCCGCCTGGGCGCAGTGAGGGGGCGGATGAAATGCTGGGTCTGCAAACGACAGGCCCGGGGCTTCGGCCACACCGACAACCGGCACGGTGTCGGCGATCCCCGGCGCTACCCCATCGACTGGGTGTTCTGCTCGCGTCGCTGCCAGGAGGCGTTTCACGCGCTTTACGGCAACTGGCTGCGCGTGAAGGAAGGGGCGCGAAACGAGACGGAGGTCACCATGATCGATCCGTCTGACGTCGAGCTTGCCGCCATGCGCAAGTGCCTCAAGGCTTTCGGCGAAGCGGCAGGCGAGATCGGCTTTGCCAAGCCACTCGGTGAGTACGCGGAGGCAGAGGCGTTGCAGGTTATCGACGCCATCGTCACCTGCTACACGCAGGCGATGGTCGAGCACCATGAGGCGACCAAGTACCCCCCAGTGCGCGGAATGACGCCAACGCCCGACCCCATGAGGGCGGATGCGAGCCCATTCGCCGACATGGCCGACGACCTGCCTTGGGAACATCCCGGGCAGCAGACCAAGGGGAAGAAGCCATGATGGACTTCAACTCCTCGGCCAGTCTCTCTGGCCTTCTGACCGCGTTGATCGATACCGGGATGCAGCGCGCCCGGGCAGCGCAGCCGCGACGCACCTATCTGGGCGCATCGCGCCTCGGGGCCGAGTGCGAGCGTGCATTGCAGTACGAGTACGCCGCGGCTCCGGTCGATGCCGGCCGCGACACTGACGGGCGCATCCTGCGCATCTTCGAGCGCGGTCACGTCATGGAGGACTGCGCGGTGACGTGGCTGCGTGCGGCGGGCTTCGATCTGCGCACACGCAAGGCCAACGGCGACCAGTTCGGCTTCACCGCCTTGGACGGCCGCCTGCAGGGGCACGTCGATGGCGTGATCGTGGCCGGTCCCGACTTGGGTCATGGCTTCGGGTATCCCGCGCTGTGGGAGAACAAGTGCCTGGGCTCGAAGTCATGGCGCGAGTTGGAGAAGTACCGGCTCGCTGTCGCCAAGCCCGTGTATGCGGCCCAGGTGGCGCTGTACCAGGCCTACCTTGATCTGCACGAACACCCGGCGCTGTTCACCGCAGTCAACGCAGACACGATGGAGATTTACGCCGAGCTGGTGCCCTTCGATGCGGCGCTCGCGCAGCGCATGTCGGACCGCGCGGTCAAGGTGATCACCGCGACTGAGGCCGGTGATCTGCTGCCGCGCTCGTTCTCCGAATCTACCCACTTTGAATGCCGGATGTGCCCGTGGCAGGACCGGTGCTGGAGGAGTCAGGCATGAGCACCAAGCCCGATGCCGTCATGGCCGTCGAACCGATGATCGACGCCAAGCAAGCGGCCGCGTCGCTGCGGCTTCCGTACTACTGGTTCGCCGACCCGGCGATGCGCAGCAAGTACCGCATTCCGCACTACCTCCTGGGCGGGCTCGTTCGGTACCGGCTGTCAGAACTGTCTGCATGGGCGGCTCACAGCACCGCTGCGCAGGGGCGTGATGCTTTGCGGCCAAGCAAAGCGGAGGGGGGCGAATGATCGACTTCAACGACGTTGCTCCCGCCCCGGAGCGCAGCCTCGATGCCGAGCGCGATCAGATCCGCGCTGCCTTGTTGGCCCGGCTCGAATCGGTGCTGTTCACCCTGTTTCCTGCCGGCAAGAAGCGGCGAGGCAAGTTCCTTATCGGTGACGTGATGGGCAGCCCCGGCGACAGCCTTGAAGTGGTGCTCGAAGGCGAAAAGGCCGGCTTGTGGACCGACCGTGCTACGGGCGACGGCGGTGACATGTTCGACGTGATCGCCCGCCATATCGGCACGGACGTCCACGCCGACTTCCCGCGCGTGCTCGGTGTTGCCGCTGACCTGATCGGTCGCGCTCGGCCGGTCGCGCCGCGTCGGGCGAAGAAGGAGGCTCCGGTCGATGACCTTGGTCCGGCCACCGCCAAGTGGGACTACCTCGATGCCGCTGGCCGACTGATCGCGGTCGTCTACCGCTACGACCCGCCCGGCCAGAGGAAGGAATTCCGTCCCTGGGACGCGCGCCGCCGCAAGATGGCCCCGCCCGAGCCGCGCCCCCTCTACAACCAGCCGGGTCTGACGACGGCGGCGCAGGTCGTGCTCGTCGAAGGCGAGAAGTGCGCGCAGGCGCTGATCGACGCCGGCGTCACCGCCACCACCGCCATGCACGGTGCCAACGCGCCCGTGGACAAGACCGACTGGTCGCCGCTGGCCGGCAAGGCCGTGCTCGTCTGGCCCGACCGCGACAAGCCTGGCTGGGAGTACGCGGTGCAGGCGGCCCAAGCCATCCTGACGGCCGGGGCCAAGGCCTGCCACATCCTCTACCCGCCCGAGGACGCTGCCGAGGGCTGGGACGCCGCCGACGCTGTCGCCGAGGGCTTCGATGTGGCGACCTTTCTGGCGCACGGGCCGCGCGTGCAGATGCACGACATCGCCGACCCCGGCGAGCCGGTGGTCGGCACCGACGAATCGGTCTGGGGCACCGAGGACGCGCTTGCGCTCGCGTTCACCCGCCGCTACCACCGCGACTGGCGCTATGTGGCCGCCTGGGGTCGGTGGCTGGTGTGGGACGGCCAGCGCTGGCGCACCGAGGACACGCTGGCGGCAACGGACCTGATCCGTGGCGTCTGCCGTCACGCCGCAGTGCAGGCCGACAACCCCAAGGTGGCGGCCAAATTGGCCAGCGCAGGAACGGTCGGCGGTGTGGAGCGTCTGGCGCGTGCTGATCGCAGGCACGCGGCCACCACCGATGAATGGGATGCAGATCCGTGGCTGCTCAACACGCCGGGCGGTGTGGTCGACCTCAGGACCGGCCGCCAGCGCCCGCACGACCGCGCCGACCGGATGACGAAGATCACCACTGCCACGCCGGGCGGTGACTGTCCGACTTGGCGGCAGTTCCTGGCTGAAGTGACCGGCGGCGACGCCACGCTGCAGGCCTACATGCAGCGCATGGCGGGTTACGCGCTCACCGGGTCGACGCAGGAGCACGCGCTGTTCTTCCTGTACGGCACGGGTGCGAACGGCAAGTCGGTGTTCGTCAACACCCTGGCCACGATCCTGGGCGACTACGCGGCCAACGCGCCCATGGACACCTTTATGGAGACGCGCACCGACCGGCACCCGACCGATATGGCCGGCCTGCGCGGTGCGCGCTTCGTCGCAGCGATCGAGACCGAGCAGGGTCGTCGCTGGGCCGAATCCAAGGTCAAGAGTCTGACAGGGGGCGACAAGATCTCCGCGCGCTTCATGCGGCAGGACTTCTTCGAGTTTTTCCCGCAGTTCAAGCTCTTCGTCGCTGGCAACCACAAGCCCGCCATCCGCAACATCGACGAAGCGATGAAGCGGCGGTTGCACCTGATCCCCTTCACGATCACCGTGCCGCCCGAACGCCGCGACAAGCTGCTGCAGCACAAGCTTCTGGCGGAGCGCGACGGCATCCTGGCCTGGGCGGTGCAAGGCTGCCTGGACTGGCAGCGCTTGGGCCGGCTCGATCCGCCTCAGCAGGTGGTCGAAGCGACCGAGGAGTACTTCGAAGCCGAGGATGCGCTCGGCCGTTGGCTCGACGAACGCTGCGTGCGCGACCCCAACGCCAAGTCGCTGACGGCCGAGCTCTTCGCCGACTGGAAGCAGTGGGCCGAGTCCGCGGGCGAGTTCGCCGGCTCGCAAAAGCGCTTCGCCGACCTGCTGCTCACGCGCGGCGTTGAAAAGTGGCGCAACACCGTGGGCTTGCGCGGCTTTCGGGGCGTGGGCCTCAAGAACCCGCCCGTGCCCACCTTTACCCCCTACGCCGACCACTGACCGCCATGCCCACCTACCCGACTGACGGATTTGACGCACCACGTCGTAAGTTTTCCCGCGCGGGCGCGCGTGCACGCGCCTCAAGCGGGTTTCGATGCGGCCTGTCCGATGTGTCAGTCCCCAAACAAGGACTGCATCCATGAACCCGACTCTTTTGGCCCTCGACCTGGGCACCCGAACCGGCTGGGCGCTGCGCAGCAGTGACGGCCACATCACAAGTGGTAGCGAGAGCTTCCGCCCGCAACGATTCGAAGGCGGCGGGATGCGCTTCTTGCGCTTCAAGCGCTGGCTCACCGAGATCAAGTCTCAGGCGGACGGCATCGGCGCGCTGTACTTCGAGGAGGTTCGGCGCCATGCCTCGACAGACGCGGCGCATGCCTACGGTGGATTTCTTGCAACGCTGACCGCGTGGTGTGAGCACCACCAGATTCCGTACCAGGGCGTGCCTGTCGGCACCATCAAGAAGCACGCCACCGGCCGGGGTAACGCTGGCAAGGACCAGGTCATCATCGCTGTCCGTAGCCGAGGACATGCGCCGGTCGACGACAACGAAGCCGACGCACTGGCGCTGTTGCATTGGGCGATTCAGGACCACGGCGTGGGGCAGGAGGTGTGAGATGAAGATCCCGACTCCGCCCTACCGCTGTCCACTTGGCAGGCTCCAACCCGAGGCGACCGACCTCGAGTTGCTCAAGCAACGCGGTTGGCGCGATCAGCACATTCTGGTCATCAACGAAACCGACGAGCGGTTGGACTTCGTCGAGCGCGAGTTCGTGCGCCGCATCGGCGAACGTCTCTACGGCGCAGGAGGGCCGCGCCGTGGCTGAGTGGACCATCGAGGACGTGGCAGTTCGCTTCGAAGAGGCTGCCACCACCGGAAGACGCCTACCCCCGGTGCGGGTGCAGGGCTACTTCAACACCTGGCCGGTACTCGTGCGACAGGAGTGGGAGGCGTTCGCCGCCGATGAGAAGGTCTACCGGCCTTTCCCACCCAGCCCTGAGGCTGTCAATCGCATGCTGGAGACGATGCGCTGGGTGCAGTGGCTCGAGGTCGAGCAGCGGCACCTGGTGTGGATGCGGGCCAAGCGCTACGGCTGGCGAGACATCACGATCCGATTCGCGTGCGATAGGACGACGGCATGGCGGCGCTGGCAGAAGGCTCTTCAGACCGTCACCGACCGTCTCAACGGCGAGGATGCGTAGCCGCCCTCCAAGAACGTGAGCAACGTCGGGTAGTGGCTGCCGGGTTTGTCCTTCGGTTGCGGCGCTTGTCCCTTTTCGAGCGAGATTACGCCGCAACAAAACAGGCTGTCGCCGCTAATATTTCAGCTACGTTCTGGACAGCGGTGCAGGCATCCCAGACAGCCTGAGGCAAAAGGGGTCCTTCCTTCCGAAGATGCCATGCGGGGGGCGCGAGCGCGACGCTTATTTAGCGTCAGGGTACGGGCAAGGTTACCAGTCGGCCAGGTTACCGGCTCCGGTTACCACCCCCAGGCGCAGTTACCACCCCACCAGAATCTTCATTCAACCAACCCGCCCGGCGGCAACGCTTGGCGGGTTTTGCTTTTGGGACTTCCACTTTGAACACGCTCAACGTCGAGTACCGCAAGGTCGAGGCGCTGATTCCCTACGCCCGCAATCCGCGCACGCACGCCGAGAGCCAGATCGCCAAGATCGCGGCCAGCATCGTCGAGTACGGCTGGACGAACCCGATCCTCGTCGACGGCGACAACGGCATCATCGCCGGGCACGGGCGTTTGGCCGCTGCGCGCAAGCTCGGCCTGGATCAGGTGCCGGTGATCGAACTGGCCCATCTAACCGTCGCGCAGAAGCGGGCACTCGTGATCGCCGACAACCGGCTGGCACTGGATGCGGGCTGGGACGAAGAAATGCTCGCCCTGGAACTGGCTGAGCTGTCCGACGCGGGATACGACCTCGCTCTGACCGGCTTCGAGGATGCCGAGATCGAGGCACTGCTCACCAGTGCGGCGGCCGTCGCAGATGATGAATCAGAGTCCGAAGCCGACGAGCCTGACGCGGCTGACGACGTGCCAGAAGCCCCCGTCGTGGCAGTGTCCCGGCCGGGCGATGTCTGGGCGATTGGCCCGCACCGCCTGATCTGTGGTGACGCCACCGACCGGGACGTGGTCGCTGCGCTGATGCAGGGTGAAGTCTCTCGCCTGTGCTTCACCTCGCCGCCCTACGGCAACCAGCGCGACTACACCTCGGGCGGCATCTCCGATTGGGACGGCCTGATGCGCGGCGTGTTCGCGCACCTGCCGATGGCAGGCGACGGTCAGGTGCTGGTCAACCTGGGCCTCATCCACCGCGATAACGAAGTGATCCCGTACTGGGACGCTTGGCTGGGTTGGATGCGCCAGCAGGGCTGGCGGCGCTTTGCGTGGTACGTCTGGGATCAGGGGCCGGGGATGCCCGGCGACTGGGCAGGCCGCTTCGCGCCGAGCTTCGAGTTCGTCTTTCACTTCAATCGTGAAAGCCGCAAGCCCCACAAGATCGTGCCGTGCAAGCACGCCGGGCAGGAGTCGCACCTGCGCGCTGACGGGTCGTCCACCGCCATGCGCGGCAAGGATGGCGAGGTGGGCGGCTGGACGCACAAGGGGCTGCCGACGCAGGACACGCGCATCCCCGACAGCGTGATCCGCGTGATGCGCCACAAGGGCAAGATCGGTCAGGACATCGACCACCCCGCCGTGTTCCCGGTGGCGCTGCCGGAGTTCGTCATCGAGGCCTATACGGATGCGGGCGACATCGTGTTCGAACCCTTCGGCGGCAGCGGCACAACGATGCTGGCTGCCGAGAGAACGGGCCGCATCTGCCGCAGTGTGGAAATCGCGCCGGAGTACGTGGACGTGGCCATCAAGCGGTTCCAGCAGAACCACCCCGGCATACCGGTCACCTTGATCGCCACCGGTCAGTCCTTCGAGCAGGTCGCCGCCGAGCGCGCTGCCACCTCTGACATCGAGGTGATGGCATGAACTGGCTGGCCAACAAGATCGAACAGTGGCCGACCGCCAAGCTGCTGCCCTACGCTCGCAACGCGCGCACCCATTCCGAGGAGCAGGTGGCGCAGATCGCCGCCAGCATCGTGGAGTTCGGATTCATCAATCCGATCCTGGCGGGCAGCGACGGCATCATCGTTGCAGGTCACGGGCGCTTGGTCGCCGCCCAGAAACTCGGACTGGAGATCGTACCGGTGGTCGTACTCGATCACTTGAGCCCCACCCAACGTCGGGCCCTGGTCATCGCGGACAACCGCATCGCCGAGAACGCGGGGTGGGACGACGCAATGTTGCGCATCGAACTGGAAGCCTTGCAGCTGGAAGACTTCGACCTCGATATCACCGGCTTCGACGCCGACGCGCTGGCCGAACTCATCGCGGGCGAAGAGCCGGACAACGAGGGCCAGACCGATGAGGATGCGGTGCCCGAGCTCAGCGAGACACCCATCTCGCGTCCGGGCGATGTCTGGATCATGGGCCAGCACCGGCTGCTGTGCGGCGACTCGACCGTGGCCGCGAGCTACGACCACCTGATGCAAGGCGCGGTGGCGGACATGGTCTTCACCGACCCGCCGTACAACGTGAACTACGCCAACTCTGCCCGCGACAAGATGCGCGGCAAGGATCGCGCGATCCTGAACGACAACCTGGGTGAAGGCTTCTACGACTTCCTGCTGGCGGCACTGACGCCCACCGTGGCCCATTGCCGGGGCGGTATCTACGTGGCGATGTCCTCCAGCGAACTGGATGTGCTGCAGGCCGCCTTTCGCGCTGCCGGTGGCAAGTGGTCGACCTTCATCATCTGGGCCAAGAACACCTTCACTCTGGGGCGCGCCGACTACCAGCGCCAGTACGAGCCGATCCTGTACGGATGGCCCGAGGGCGCACAGCGGCACTGGTGTGGCGACCGGGATCAGGGCGACGTCTGGAACATCAAGAAGCCGCAGAAGAACGACCTGCACCCGACGATGAAGCCGGTGGAGTTGGTCGAGCGCGCGATCCGCAATTCGAGCCGCCCCGGCAACGTGGTGCTCGACCCTTTCGGCGGCTCGGGCACGACGTTGATCGCCGCCGAGAAGTCAGGGCGACAGGCGCGGCTGATCGAACTCGACCCGAAGTACGTCGACGTGATCGTGCGGCGTTGGCAGGACTGGACTGGCCAGCAGGCCACCCGCGAGGTGGATGGCGTGGCGTTCGATCAGGCGGCTTCCTGCTCTTCGATGATCGCGCAGTGAATCACGAAGCCCGTCAGGTAGGGCACGCCGCGCGGGATGCCGTAGTCCTTGCTGGTCTGGCGGCCAATCGTCCAGCCCATCCACGTCTGCGTGGCGGCGTCGATGGCGTCCTTGAGGGTCTTGCCGATGTAGAGGCTGTTCTGCACATCGTCCGCAAAGTGGCGCCCGTGGCGGCTGTCGAGGAAAGCCCGGATGTTGTCGAGATCTTCGCCCGTGGTGTCCGCGATGGAGGCCATCGCCATCGGCCACGCAGCGGCGGCGTGTTCGCCCATCGTGCCCCAGAAGCCCCAGGCGTCGTTTTGGGTGGTGGGGATTTGCGTGGTGGCGTTCATTTCTGGCTCCTTCGAGTTGATCGTTGCGACACCCGTAGTAACGCGCTGTTCGATTGAGAAGCCAAGCGCTGCTTGGCCCCTTTCTCGATCCTTCTGATCAGGCGATGCGGTAGACCCGCTCGCCGCCCTGCGGCTTGTCCGAGACGATGGATAGGCCCAGCTTTTTCTTGAAGGCCCCGGCAAAGGTACCGCGCACGGTGTGTGCCTGCCAGCCGGTGGCGGTGCAGATCTGGCCGATGGTCGCGCCCTCGGGACGTTGAAGCATCCGGATGACTTCAGCCTGCTTGCTGTTCTCGCGGGTGCGAGGCTTGGTTTCTTTGGCCCACTGGGCCTCACACGCGGCCACGTCGGCCTCGAGGTCTGGGTCTGGGGCCAAGGTGGCAACTGTCGCCTCGGGTGCGGCCTGTGGCGCAACAGTGGGCGCGGGGCGTGCCATTCCCAGGGCGTCATAGCCCTCGGCGGCGACGCGCCAGCCCTCGCTATCGGGCGTGATCAGGGCGCGGTTGAACAGGCCGTCGAGCACCTTCTTGCGCGCGCCGCCTTTGACGTGGTCGGGAAACCAGTCGATCTTGCCGCCGCTGGTATTGATGGCCTTGGCCAGGATGGCGTGCTGGGCCGGGGTGAGTTGGGTGGTGGTCATTTGCTGCTCCTTGGGAGTGGTTGATGGGGTGACGTGATGAACGCGCTGTTCCCGATCAAAGCCAAGCGTTCTGTCCGCGCTTGCGCAACAAAGATGTCATGCCTCGATCCGCTCCCTTGCCCTGTCGCCACCCTGGCTGCGCCGCGCTGGTGGAGGACGGCAGTGGTTACTGCCCTCGCCACCAAGGCGATCGGCGCCAGTGGGACAACACCGCCCGGGCCAAGGCCCGTCAGACCCGTCGTGCCTGGCACACCGGCGATGCGCGCTGGCGCGCGCTGCGTGCCGAGGTCTTGCGCGAGCAACCCCTGTGTGTGCAGTGCGCGCGTGGAGGCCGGGTGCAGCTGGCCACCGTCGTTGACCACGTCGACGGCAACGCCATGAACAACGATCGCAGCAACCTGCAGCCGCTGTGCGCCTCCTGCCACGCGGCCAAGACTGCCCGCGAGGACGGCGGCTTCGGTAACCCGCGCCGCTGATCGTTGCTGACCGCCCGTGACCCTTGGGGGCAGGGGGGAGGTGAAGTTCAGCGCCGCCGGCCCAGTGTCCGCGCGGTCCCTCATTTTTTTGTTTCCGCGAATTTGTGACCGGGGGGATTCCCCCTGGGCACCGAGATATCCCTATGCGAGGCCGCAAGCCCAAACCCACTGCTTTGAAACTGATCGCTGGCAACCCCGGTAAACGCGCACTCAACGCCCACGAACCGCAGCCGCGCACCGACCTGGCGGCTCCGCCCGCGTGGCTGACCGAGCGCCAGCAGGCCACCTGGCGGGAAGTCGTCGAGCTCTCGCCGCCGGGCCTGCTCAAGGACGTCGATGCCTCGGTGTTCGCTGTCTGGGTGGTGGCCTTCGACCTGTACCAGGAGGCCAGCGAAAAACTCGCCCGCACCGGGATGCTGATCAAAGCACCAAACACGGGCGTTCCGATGCAGTCCCCGTACCTGGCCATCGTCAATCGCCAAGCGCAGATCATGCTCAAGGCCGCTGCCGAGATGGGATTCACGCCCGCCTCGCGCTCACGCGTGGTGGTCAAGCGCGATGCCATCGTGGCCGACGACCCCTGGGGCGCGATTGCAGGGGGCGGCTGATGGCGCAGCGCAGTTACACCGCCGTGGCCCAGCGCTACGCCCAAGCCGTGGTCGCGGGAGACATCCCCGCCTGCCAATGGGTGCGTCTGGCCTGCCAGCGACAACTTCATGACCTGGCGCGCTTCAAGGGGCGCGCCTCGCCTTACCGGTTCAACCCGGTGCTCACCGATGCGATGGGCCGCAAGTACCGGCCCGCTGACAACCTGTGCGCCTTCGTCGAGCTCTTGCCGCACATCAAGGGGCCGCTGGCCGGCACGCCCATCACGCTGGAGCCCTGGCAGGTGTTCATCCTCAGCACCATCTTCGGCTGGGTCAAACGCGATGGCCGGCGGCGCTTTCGGCGCGCCTACATCGAGGTGCCGCGCGGCAATGCCAAATCCACCCTGTCGTCCGCCGTGGGCCTGTACATGCTCACTGCCGATGGCGAGGGCGGCGCGGAATGCTATTCCCTGGCCACCACGCGCGACCAAGCCCGTATCGTGTTCGGCGATGCACAGCAGATGGCGCGCAAATCCTCGGGGTTCAGGGCCCGCTATGGCGTCACCGTGGGCGCGCACAACATCCACGTAATCAACACCGCCTCCAAGTTCGAGGCCCTGTCGGCCGAAGGCTCGACGCTGGATGGCCTGAACATCCACTTCGGCTGCATCGACGAGTTGCATGCCCACAAGACCCGCACCGTCTACGACGTGGTGGAGACCGGCACCGGCAAGCGCGACAACTCCCTGCTGTGGGTGATCACCACGGCCGGATCGGATCGGGCGGGCATTTGCTACGAGGCGCGCAGCTTCGTCACCCGCGTGCTGGGCGGTCAGGTTGAGGACGACAGCCAGTTCGGCATCATCTACGGCCTGGACGACGGCGACGATTGGGCCACGGAAGACGCGCTGGTAAAAGCCAATCCCAACTGGGGCATCTCGGTACGCCCAGAGGTCATCCTGCCGCTGCAGGCCAAGGCGCTGCAACTGCCCTCGGCCACCAACAATTTCCGCACCAAGCACTGCAACGACTGGGTGAGCGTGGACACAGCTTGGATGGACATCCGGGCCTGGGAGCGCTGCGCTGATAGCCACCTGCGCCCAGAGGACTTCGAGGGGGAGCCCTGCTGGATCGGCATCGATCTGGCCAGCAAGGTGGACATCGCCTCGATGGCGTTCCTCTTTAAGCGCGAGGGCAGGGTGATGGCATTCGTGCGCCACTACCTGCCCGAGGACACAGTGTTCGCCGCCGCCAACAGTCAGTACCAGGGCTGGATGCACGCGGGCCGTCTGCTGGCCACGCCGGGCAACGTGACCGACTTCGGACTGATCGAGGCGGAACTGCTGGACGCTGCCGCCCGTTTCGAGATCAAGGCTGTGGCGTTCGATCCCTTCCAGGCGACGCAGTTCTCGACCCGGATGCTGGCCGAGGGCCTGCCCATGATCGAGGTTCGGCCCACGGTGCTGAACTTCTCCGAGCCGATGAAGCAGCTCGAGGCCCTGGTCTTGCAGGGCAAGTGGGCGTTTGACGGCGACCCGGTGCTCACCTGGATGGTCAGCAACGTGGTCTGCCACCGCGACGCCAAGGACAACATCTACCCGCGCAAGGAACGTCCGGAAAACAAGATTGACGGCGTGATCGCTGTGCTGATGGCACTCAACCGGCTGCTCTTGGACAACGGCGACACCGGCTTCATCGAACAGGGATTCGTCGCGCTATGAACCTTCGCAATGTGTGGAAACGCCTGCGGGGTGGGCGGAATGCAACGCCCGCTGCCAGCAACTCCATGACCCAGGGCAGTGCCGAGCTGTACGAACTGCTCGCAGGCAGCCCTGCCGCCTCGGGTATGGCGGTCAACGAATCCTCGGCCATGCGCGTCACGGCGGTCTATGCCTGCGTGCGTCTGATCGCCGGGGCCATCGCCAGTCTGCCGTTGGCGGTGTACCGCCGCACCGAGGACAGTCGTGAGCGGGTGCGCAATGATCTGTGGTGGCTGCTGAATGAACAGCCGTGCTCCACGGTGTCGGCGGCAGTGTTCTGGGAGTACCTGGTGGCCCAGATGCTGCTCTCGGGCGACGCCCTGGCCGAGATCGAACGGGGTCGTGGAGGCGCCATCCGTCAACTGATTCCACTGGACAGTCGATCCGTGGGCATCCGCCGCGTCGAAGGACGCTTGCGCTATGAGTTCTGCCGCGATGGCGAGTGGCTGGGGCGCGACCAGGATGACATCCTGCACATCCCGGGCTTTGGCTTTGACGGCACCCGGGGTATGAGCGTGATCCGCCATGCGGCGCGGGAAGCGATCGGCCTGGCCCTGGCGGCCGAGGCCTTCAGCTCCCGCTTCTTCGCCAGTGGCGCGCATCCGGACGTGGCGCTCAAGGTGCCCGGCAAGATGACCCAGGAGCAGATCGACAACCTACGCCGCATCTGGGCCAGCAAGTATGGCGGCGCGCACAACGCGAGTCTGCCCATCGTGCTGACCGAGGGCACAGACTTGAAGGAGGTCACGCTCTCGGCGCAGGACTCGCAGCTGATCGAGGCGCGGCGCTTTCAGGTTGCCGATATCGCCCGCGCCTTCGGCGTGCCGCCGCACATGGTGGGTGAGACGGACAAGTCCACATCCTGGGGTTCGGGCATCGAGCAGCAGGGCATCGGCTTCGTGCAGTACACGCTGGCGCCGCACCTCAACCGCATCGAGCAGGAGATCAACCGCAAGTGCTTCCGCACCGAGCGGCTGTTCGTCGAGTTTAACGTCGAAGGACTGCTGCGTGGCGACTCCAAGGCCCGCGCCGAGTACTACACGCGGGCGCTGGGCGGTACGCAAAACCCCGCCTGGATGACCCCCAACGAAATCCGCCAACTGGAAAACCTCCCGCCGCTGGCCGGTGGTGACCACCTGGCCCAACCCAAGGAATTCCATGATGCCCCACCCACGACGCAAACCGATGAACCGACTACCGCAACTGCTGCATGACAACGCCCACACGCCCCGGCGCTACGTCTGCCAGGTCGACGCCAACGAGGACGCTGCCACCCTGTGGCTGTACGACGTGATCGGCGCCGACGCCTGGGGCGGGGTTGGCGCGGCGCGCTTCGCCCAGGACGTGGCCGCGATCCAGGCACCGGTGATTCACCTGCGCATCAATTCCCCGGGCGGTGACGTATTCGACGCCCGCGCGATGGCCACCGCTTTGCGCGCGCACCCGGCGCGCATCGTCGCCCACATCGATGGTCTGGCCGCCTCGGCCGCGTCCTACGTGGCGCTGGCCGCCGACGAGGTCGAAATCAGCGACGGCGCCTTCCTCATGATCCACAACGCCTGGGGCGTGGTGCTGGGCAACCGCCACGACCTGCTGGAGATGGCCCTCACGTTGGAGAAGATCGACGCCAGCATCGCCGCCGATTACCAGCGCAAGAGCGGCCAAGACCCCGCCACCGTCCAGCGCTGGATGGATGCGGAGACCTGGTTCACCGCGCAGGAAGCGCTGGCGGTGGGCCTGGTGGATCGCGTGACCGATTCCAGCACTGCGAGTACCGAGGCCGCAGCCCAGCAGCGCTGGAACCTCTCGGCCTACGCGGACGCGCCGTTCCTGCAGCCGCGTGCTTCCCCTGTGGGTGACGCGCGTGAGCGATGGCGGCGCCTGGCCGTGATCGAGCGCTGCGCCTGAGCCAGCGACCTGTACCTACCGATTTCCCGTCCTGTTCCTTCCCGCCGCCCGAGATCTCTCCGGCGGCTTTTTTACGTCTGCATCTCCGGAGAAAAACCATGAGCATCCAATCCCTGCGCGAAGAGCGCGCCCACCATGCCAAGACCCTGCGCAACCTGGTCGACCAGCACGCTGGCGATCAGTGGCAGGACGTCCAGCAACAACAGTACGACCGCCTGGTCGCCGACATCGACCGGCTCGATGCCCAGATCGCGCGCCAGCAAAAGGCCTATGACCTGGACGCACAAAACCATGCCGCCACCGAACGCCGCAGCGACGAGCGCGGGGTGTCGACCGACGAAGCCGCCCACCAGCTGCAGCAGGAGAAGGCCATCTTTGTGGCCTGGCTGCGCGGCGGCATCAACGCCTTGAGCTACGAGCAGCAGCAAGCGGTGGCCCGCAAGGCGGCCAGCATCCAGGCGAGCATGGGTACCACGGTGCCCGCCGAGGGTGGCTATCTGGTGCCCACGGACGTGGCGCGGCAGCTGATCGAGGCAATGGCGGCGTTTGGCGGCATGCGCGAGGTGGCCACCACCTTGCCCACGGCCAGCGGCAACCCGATCAACTACCCGACCACCAATGCCACCGCCGAGGAGGGCGAGATCGTGGGCGAGAACCAGTCGGTCACGGCGCAGGACTTCACCTTCGGTGTGAAGTCCATCGGGGCCTACAAGTACAGCTCCAAGTCGGTGGCGGTGCCCTTCGAATTGCTGCAGGACGCGGTGATCGATCTGGAGGCGCACATCAACCAGCGCCTGGCCCAGCGCATTGCGCGCATCACCAACCGGCACTTCACCGTGGGCACCGGCGTGGGCCAGCCGACCGGCGTCGTGACAGCGGCCAGTGTCGGGGCGACCGCTGCGAACGCTGCGGCCATCACCTTCGATGAACTGATCGACCTGGAGCACAGCGTCGATCCGGCCTACCGGCAGGCGGGGCGCTGCCGCTTCATGTTCCACGACAGCACGCTCAAGGCGATTAAGAAGCTCAAGGACGACCAAAAGCGACCGCTCTGGTTGCCGGGCGTGGCGGTGCGTGAACCCGACACCGTGCTGGGCTACGCCTACACCATCAACCAGCATATGCCGGTGCTGGCCTCCGAGGCCAAGGCGGTGCTGTTCGGGGATTTCTCCAAATACCTGATCCGCGATGTGCTGGCCGTGTCCCTGTTTCGGCTGACCGATTCCAAGTACACGGAGAAGGGCCAGGTCGGCTTCCTGGCGTTCTCGCGCCACGACGGCAATCTGATCGACGTGGGCGGAGCCGTTAAGGCCTTGCAGCAGGCAACGTGATGCGGGCAAGCCTGACGGTGCCGCCCGCGGGCGAGCCTTTGATGCTGGCCGAAGCCAAGTTGCATCTGCGGGTCGATCTCAGTGATGACGATGCCTTGATCACGGCGCTCATCAGTGCAGCCCGCGAGCAGGTGGAGTTCCTCACGGGCCAAAGGCTGATCACCCAGACCTGGGAGTTGGAATTGGCGGCGGGCGAGCGCTGCGTGCTGGAGGGCTTGCTGCCGATCCAGAGCCTCACCAGTGCGTCGGCCTACACCCTGGATGGGCGCTGGCCGCCAACCCTGACCACAGCGCAGGCGGCCACGGTGACCGTGGTCTGCGGCTTCGGCAATGCGCAGGCGGTTCCGTCATCCCTCCGGCAGTGGATGCTGCTGCGCATCGGCACTTGGTACGAGCAGCGCGAGGCACTGGTGTCAGGCACCGCTTCGGAGCTGCCGCGCGGATTTGCCGACGCCTTGCTCGATCCCTGGTGCGTGCCGCGATGCTGAGTCTGCCAGCCGGGCGCCTGCGCCACCGCATCGAGATCCAGAACTACGAAATGACCCAGGACGACTGGGGTCAGCCGATCTACACCTGGACGCATTGGGCCGATGTCTGGGCATCGGTCGAACCCTTACAGGGGCGGGAATTCTTTGCGGCACAGGCGCTGCAGTCGCAAACCACCGTGCGTATCCGGATGCGCTACCGGACTGGCGTCACTTCGCAGATGCGGGTGGTGTGGGGCGGCCGGTTCTACGACATCGAGTCGGTGATCGAGCCGCAGTCCAGGCGGCATGAATTGCAGTTGATGTGCAAAACCAGTCTGGCCCCCCCCTGATCGGTGGGGCAGGCCAGGTCATAAGGAGGTGAAGAGATGGATCCGGCAACCGAGATCGCAGGCGACCAAGAGCAGCCACCGGCGACCCTCGTCGAGAACATGCTCCTGCTGCGCCGCGAGGACTTCGACGAACTGCTCGACCGCGCCGCCGAGCGTGGCGCGGAGCGTGTCCTGTCCCATCTCGGCCTGGAAAACGGCCACGCGGCACGCGACATCCGTGAACTGCGGGATCTGCTCGAGGCTTGGCGCGATGCCCGTCACACCGCGTGGCAAACCTTCGTGAAGGTGCTGACTACCGGCATCCTGGCCGCACTGCTTGTCGGGGCCGCCATCAAACTGAAGCTGATGGGAGGAAGTCAATGATCGAGACGCTGCTTGGCGGCCTCCTCGGCGGGGCCTTCCGCCTTGCGCCCGAAATTCTCAAGTGGCTCGACCGCAAGGGCGAGCGCAGCCACGAGCTGGCGATGCAGGACAAGGCGCTGGAGTTTGAGAAGTTGCGCGGCGCGCAGCGTATGGCCGAGATCGGCGCGAGCGCGGATGTGGCCTGGAACGCCGGCGCCATCGAGACGCTGCGCGAAGCCGTCCGCTCGCAGGGCGAGAAGACTGGCGTGCGTTGGGCCGACGCGCTGTCCAGCAGCGTGCGGCCCGTGATCACCTACTGGTTCATGGCGCTGTACTGCGCGGCCAAGTCGGCGGCGTTCGCGGCCGCCGGCACCGCCGGCGCGGGTTGGGGCGAGGCTGTCCTGCACGCCTGGACGGAGGCCGATCAGGCGCTGTGGACTGGCGTGCTGAACTTCTGGTTCATCGGCCGCGTGTTCGAGCGGGTGCGGCCGTGATTCCGGTGCCGAAAACGGCCATCGAGCTTGCCAAGCGCTTCGAGGGGTTCCATCGGGTGGCAAGGGCCGATCCCGGTCGGGCACAGCCTTACATCTGCCCGGCCGGGTACTGGACGATTGGCTACGGCCACCTGTGCGACGCAAAGCATCCACCGATCACAGAAGCGGAGGCCGAGGCCTACCTCGCCCAGGATCTGAAGGTGGCGCTGGCCGCCACGCTTCGCTACTGCCCGGTGTTGGCTACGGAGCCCGAGAACCGGCTCGCGGCCATCGTGGACTTCACATTCAACCTGGGAGCGGGGCGGCTGCAAACCTCGACACTGCGGCGGCGGGTCAATCAGCGGGATTGGATCGCAGCAGCAACGGAACTGCGCCGATGGATCTACGGCGGCGGGAAGGTGCTCCCGGGCCTGGTGGCGCGCCGAGCCGCCGAGGCCACCTGGCTGCTCGACAACACTTGAGCCAGGACAGGTCAGGCGCGCTTGGCTTTTCGCCGGAACAGCGCGTTCATGTCATCCCATCGATCCCCTGGAGCGATTCTGTGAACCACCGATTCAAGAAGGCGGTCATCGACGACATCACCGCGGCGAATGTCGACGACAAGCTGCAGACCAGCCTGCTCGAACTCTTCGAGTACGCCATGAAGTCAGTCGCGCCCACGCTGGTGAGGGAGGCGCGATTCGACACCACGGACTTCGCCACGTCTCGTCAACGCGGCTGTGAGGGCTTCACCATGCTGATCAGCCGCGCGCGAGCCGATTCGAGTAATTGGTGGTTCGGCGCATTTCGGCGTGGCGACCAGCGGCTCGACGTTGTCGGGCACCTCGAGTAGCGCGGTCAGTCAGTCGCCGTGGGCAGATCCCAGTCCGCCGCGCGCGCCTCGCCGGTCTGGTAGAACTGCTTGACGAGCTTTACGAAGCCGAGGAAGTCCTTGTTCTCGGTCGCCAGACGATTGGCCATGTCCCAATCGATCTCGTCCCGCTCGCGCGCAGGAATCAATACCTGGCTGTCGACCGGGTTCTCGGTGTCCAACTTGATCAGACCGATGCCGTGCGCCGCGAAAAGCATGCGCAGCTCCTTGAGCGTGTCCTGGCCCTCGATCTCCGCCGCGACCAGGTAGCCGAAGTTGGCCCATGATGAGTTGGAAACAGCCTGGAAAAAGCACTCGCGCGCGTTTGACCGGTTGATCAGCAGCTTGGCTTCGAAGGACCACAGTCGAGTTCGCTTGTCGGAGTACTGATTGACGCAGTCGCGCACCTCCTGATGCCACTCCGCGCCCAGGTCCTCCATGCCTACCACATCGGGGTAGAGCCAGCGGTTGCCGTTGGGGCCGCGCTTGTTCGACGACTTCTTCTCGTCGATGCGCTTGGAGAAGACCCGGAACTCCTCCCACAGGTACTGCGACAGCATTGGATACAGCGCGTGCTCGCCGAGCTTGCCTGCCGCCGCATCGGCAGCAGGCACAGCCGCTTGTCCCGCCTCAGCCGCTGCCACCTCGGCGCTGTCGGACTTCTCCGAGTAGTAGTACTTGCGCGGGCGCCCCTCTGTGGTCTTCAACTCGGGGTGGCGTTTCTGCAGCGTGGGCCGTTGCGAGCTAATCTCCGCCACCAGTTGTTGCACCAGGCCAGCGTCGTCGGTGATGAATTTGCTGCTGGCTTTCTTGGCCTGGCATTCCTCTGGGTAGGTCGAGAACACCCACTCGGCGATCTGCCTGGCGGTGAATTTCTCGCCAGCGCGTTCCTTCAGGAAGCTGAGCATCGTCTTGCTGAGATTGAGCTTTTCCTGCATGTTGCCCCCGGGTGCAGCTCAGGCTTGGGCGCCCGATTGAGGCGGCACTGACGGTTTCTGTCCTGGGCGGTAGGTCGAATCGAACACCATGTCCGCCAGCCAGCGCTTGAAGTTCGGGTTGTCGCTAAACTGCTTGAAGAGTTCGGTGTGGTCGTCGAGCAGCTCCAGCACTACGCGGTTGAGCGCCCTGTCGTGCTCCAGCCTGGCGTTCTGCTTGCCCGAGTTCGCCTGTGCGTTCTGGTAGGCCTTGTCCTGCGCGACGCGCGCCGGAATCTCTTCGGTGACGACCTTGCGAATCTTGTCGGCGTCATGCCACTCGATGTTGCCGAACAGGTCGTTGAACTGCTTGATGATGTTCGACAGCCTGTCCAGCTCTGGTTCGCCGCTGCCTCCGCCACCTCCGGGGGGTGGAGGTTCGACAAAGGCATCTGCGTCATCCATCGCCATGCGCATGGACGCCTGGGCCTGAGCGCGGTAGCTGTCCATGTCGATGGCCTCCAGCACACCCTTGGACAGATCCTCCTCCTTGGGCGCAGGCAGCTTTGGAATCAGGAAGTTGAGGAAGATCGACAACTTCTCCCATGCCGGATGCCCGTAGGGCAGGATGGCCGCCAAGAAGCCGTAGCTGCGGACGAAGGCCTTCGCCTTGCCCTTGAACTTCACTTGGTCGTCCTCCGAGAGCTTCTCGACGTATTCCGCGACGCACGCATCGAGGATCGGGTCAAGCCGGTCGCGCTCGGCTCCGCCGAGGTACTGCGCGACGAGGTCTTCCACCTGTTGCCAGCTGTAGACCTGCTGTGCGTCCAGATCGCTCTTCAGGTCGTGGAGCTTGTTCGGATCGGTTTCCCCTTCCTGGATCGTGGCGCGGTAGTACTCTTGGAACGCCGCCTTGACTGCCTCCGCGTTGTCGGCGAAGTCGAGCACGAATGTGTCCGCCTTCTGCGGATGCGCGCGGTTCAGTCGCGAGAGTGTCTGCACGGCCAGGACGCCGGCCAGAGGCTTGTCCACGTACATCGTGTGCAGCAGCGGCTCGTCGAAGCCCGTGACGAACTTGTTCGCGACGATCAGGAAGCGATACGGGTCTTGCCTGAGCTTGGCCGGAATGTCCTTGCTCGGAAATCCGTTGAGATCGGCCTCGGTCTTCCTCGACCCGCCGATCTCAAAGTCGCCGGAGAACGCCACGATGGCCTTGTACGGGCTCTTGATCTCGGTGAGGTAGTCTGAAACCTCGCGGAAGTAGTCGATGGCCCGGGCGATGCCGTTGCAGACGATCATGGCGCGCGCTTTGCCGCCGATCTTCTTGGCACCGATCACCTGCTCGACAAAATGATCGACCATGATCTCCGCCTTGCGACGGATCGCCTTGTCGTGGGATTCCACGTAGCGCCGAATCTTCTTCAACGCCTTGGCCTTGTCCACCTCCGGATCGTGCTCGACGGTCTTGGCGACATGATAGAAGCTCGATACCGGGGTGTAATTGGCGATCACGTCGAGGATGAAGCCCTCCTGAATCGCCTGCTTGGTGGTGTACGTCAGCTCCTCGGGCGACCGGAACTGCACCGTGTCGCCGACGACCTGGCGCTCGCCAAACAGCTCCAAGGTCTTCGTCTTGGGCGTGGCCGTGAAGGCGTAGTAGCTGGCGTTGGCCAGCATCTTTCGGGACTCGATCAAGGCGTTGACCTTGTCCTCGATCGATTCCTCCTCTTCGTCCTCGCCGCCTTCCGCGGTGTGTCCGGACAACGCCAGATGCATCTTAGCCGTCGTCTTGCCGCCCTGGCTGGAGTGGGCCTCGTCGATCAGCAGCGCGAACTTCTTGTCGCCGAGATCCCCCAGCTCGTCCAGGATGAACGGGAACTTCTGTACCGTGGTGACGATGATCTTCTTGCCTCGGCGCAGGAAGGTGCGCAGCTCCTCGGCGCTTTCCGAATGACCGTAGATCGAGGCCACATGGTCGTAGGACCGGATCGTGCGGGCAATCTGCGTGTCCAGCGCACGGCGGTCGGTGATGACGATGACCGAATCGAACTGTGCCTGCCCCGCATCCGCCGCCGTCTTTAGTTCCACCAGCTGATGGGCCAGCCAGGCAATCGTGTTGCTCTTGCCGCTGCCGGCTGAATGCTGGATCAGGTAGCGCTTGCCGACGCCGTCCGCTCGGCTGCGCCGCAACAGGGCGCGCACCGTGCGAAGTTGGTGGTACCGGGGGAAGATCTGCTTGCGCGTCTTGCGCTTGCGGCCATTGGCGTCTGCCGCTTCCTCCTCTACCAGCTGCGCGTAGTTCTCGATGATGTTAGCCAGCGACTCCTTCACCAGCACCTGCTTCCACAGGTAGTCGGTCTTCAAACCATGAGGATTCGGTGGGTTGCCTGCACCGCTGTTCCAACCCTGGTTGAAAGGCAGGAACCAGGAGGTCTTGCCGGTCAGGTGAGTGCAAAAGCGCACCTCGGCGTCGTCCACCGCCATGTGGGCAACGCAGCGGCCGAGTTGGAACAGCAGCTCATCCGGGTTGCGATCGGTCTGGTACTGCACGATGGCGTCCGCGAAGGTCTGCTTGGTGAGCGAGTTCTTCAGCTCAAAGGTGAGCACCGGCAAGCCGTTGATGAAAATCACCATGTCCAGCGCACGCTGGGACTCGTCGTTGCTGTAGCGCACCTGCCGCGTGACGCTGAAAATGTTCTTGCCGAAGGCCTCGGCAGCGGCAGCATTGCCCGGGGTGGGCAACAGCTTGTAAAGGTCCACGTGTACCGGGCCGTGGCTCACGCCCTTGCGCAGCACGTCCACCACGCCGCGCTTGGTGATCTCGCCCTGCAGCCGGTGCAGAAATTGGGTGCGCTGGATGCCCTCGGCGTCCAGGTTCAGCGCTTCCACCGCCCTGGGCTGCGTCGCGCGAAGGAAGGCGAGCAACTGGGTCACGTCCAGCGCCACATCGCGGTTGTAGTCCGCGGCATGGCCCTGTACGTAGCCGCTGGCGACCAGGTCGCGCACGATCAGGGCTTCGAGGCCCTTTTCGCTGGTGTCAGTCGTGCTCATCGGGTTCCCCCTTCGCGTCCGGCTTGGGGTCTGCCCAGCGGAAACTCACTTTCAATGCATTGAGGGGCGATGCGTACGGGACGATCCCTTCATGCTGCAGGCGCCCCACCACGATCCCCGGATGAATCGAGAGTTCACCGGCGAAGGCGCGAATCGCTGCGGCATGGCTACCCAGCTTGACCAAGCGCTGCCGATACTGCGGAGGGATCAGGAAATCTGCCGCCCACTGGTTAGCCTCGTGCTCGCAATCATCAGTGCTCGTGCCGCCGTCAGGGTCGTCAAGGAACACGGCTTTGCGGCCTTGCGCCGACGTTCCGTGCAAGAGGATGTGCGCCGCCTCGTGGAAGAACGTGAACCAGAAGCGGTCGTTGGATTTGCCATAGAGGGAAAGCTGAATCAACGGCCGCGACGGGGACAACCACCGCGCCACCCCCGAGACGTGCGCCCGGGGTATTGCCGGCACCAAGGCCAGCGTCACCCCCGCATCGCGAAGCAGCCGCTTCATTTGCGGTTCGAAAACCTGCGGCGGCTGCGTCGTCAGGTGGCGAATCTGCCCCAGCGCCTTCTCGAAACGCGCACGGTCGTACTTGAGGGCATCCCAGCCTTCGGCCTGCTTCTCGCCCAGGCGCAGCCAGGTTGCAATGGCGGCCAGGTCGCTCTGCTCGGCGCGGCTGCGGCGGTACTGCGCCTTCAAGTCGGCCACGTAAACGCCCTCCCATTCCTCGGGGGAGGCCACACCAAAAAAGCGCAAACAGGCTTCAACCAGCGCCGGCTTGTTCTTCTCCACCAGACGGGCCTTGGCAACGACGCCTTGCGCCATCAGCTCCTTGATGGGCAGCCTCTCCAGCCAACCTACCCACCCTGCGCAGCGCTGGGCGAACTGCTGGCGCTCCAGCCGTTCGCGATACGTGGCCTCTTTGCGCAACCAGAAGCCCGCCGTGCTGCCGAGGACGCGCTCCAGCCGCGAGGCCGTGTCTTCAGTGATGGCCGCCTTGCCGTTGATGAGCTGGCTCACATGTTTTTCGGTGTAGCCCAGCCGCCGGGCCAGCTCGGCTTGCGTCCAGCCGCGTTCCTCCAGCACATCGGCAATGGTGTCGCCGGGCGGGGAAACCCAGTCCGGCGCGAACGGTGCATCCAGATCAGTCATGGTAGTCCCCGATGAATTCGATACAAACAATGGTCACGGCCCGCCAGTTGATGCCACCGTCGGCATGACGTGGCACGGGGTCATTGGCGGGCGAGAAGGTCAGCCGCCAGCCACCCGCCAGGTTGACCGCGTACTCGCCGGACCGGTCGCCCGTCAACGGGTGGGGATTGCCCGCCACCAGCTCGGCCACGCTTGCGGCGTGCTCCAGGTCATCCAGTCGGGCCCGCAGCTTGCGGGCGCAGGCATCGCCCAGTTTTTTCACGGCGGTAGCCTGGCTTTCGCACAGCAAGCGCACCTTCTTGTCCCGGAAGCGGATCTCCAACGCGGTTCTCCATGGTAGCACAATCTTTACCAAATCGGTAAAGTCTATCTCCCCGGCCACCCCCTGGATGGCCGCTCAGCCAAGGCCAGCGCGCAGCCGAACCCTGCTTCACTCACCGTCATCGCCTGGCTCATCCTCGCCCAAGTCGGCCTCGTCGTCGCCCAAGGCGGCCAGCTCCTCGTCGCTCACCACATCATCCGGCCCGGGCCGCCAGCCGCGCACGTCGATCTGGCCGGTCACCACATCGGCAATCAGGCGGTCGCGGTACTCGCGGATCAGCTGGATTTCCTCTTCGGCGCGGGCGATGGCTTCGTCCAGCGGCTGGCATTCCTCCACAATCCAGCGGCAGATGGCTTGCTGTTCTTCGACCGGTGGCAACGCAATGATTGCGTTCTTCACATCGTGCTTGCCAAGCGCAAAGCGTGTGACACCGGTGGCGAGAACGTGGAACTGTTGCGCGGTGCGTGTCGAACCGATGGAGCGAAACAGAAACTCGCCCAACACGCGCTGCGGCACCGGACGCAGCAAACCAAGGTGATAGGCGCAAACCACGCCAGGCAAGTCCTCCGGCACCCATGCGGGTACGCCGATGTCGTCCGGGGTTTCGGAGTCTTTGGTCAGAATGACATCGCCAGCTTTCAGCGTCAGGCGGGCAATTTCCGCTGCCGTCGCAGTGGCGCGCATCAGATCCATATCAGCCGTGATGCGCTCGTTCTTGTAGACGTCGGTGTAGTTGCACAGGCGCACCGGCGTTTCATCGTCGTTCGAGTGCTTGTCCACCCCGCTGAAGCGCACATCCGCAATATGCTTGATGGAAGCGACTTCCCAATGCTCCGGCACCTCGCCCAGCCATTCGATGCCGGAGGGCTTGAGGCGGACGTTGGGGTCAAGCCCGCGGGTGACGGCGTGGTCGATGATGGTGAGCTTCTGTTCGGTCAGCAGCTTGATGAGCTCGCGCTTGGCCAAGATGTACCGGGCGATGTGCGCGTCCTGCGCGCGCAGGTAGGCGACGATCTGGTCTTGTTCGGGGCGGGGCGGAACCAAGGACGGCATCTGCTTGAAAGACTCCCAGTAGAGCCGGTTACGGTCTGACACGATGCCACGCGAGAACTTGTTGACCTCCTGCATGTATGCCGCCGTGCGGAACAAGTAGCTGTAGTACGCGCTGTTGGCTTCCGGGTATGGTTTGACCACGACGTAAGCCGGGCTGACTAGGCCATCAACCGGGGCTGTGCCGACCGCGCCCTGCCACATTCGCATCATGTTGTAGGCGATGTCGCCTTTGAGCGCACGCTTGTACTTATCCTTTTGGCTCATCACCTGCTTGCGTTTCAGGTTTTCCATGTCACGTACCCGCACGCCTGTGCGCAGCGACACTTCCAGAATGGGCAGATCGGGAAAACCTGTTTCGACGCGATGACCGAAGAGGCGGCCATTGCGCAGCACCTGCCAGCCCTCAGGCATCTTGGGAGCCCAGGGAAGACCTGACTCTCGGTAACTCGGGTACGCGTTCGCCCGGTTGGTCGCCTCCGGAAGGCTTGCCGGTGCGGCGGACTCGGTTTTTCCATTCATTTCCAACGTATCGGATTTCGATGGCTGTGCCCTCATCTGCTGGGCCGAGGTTGCTGGCGCTGAGACGATCACTGCCGCTTGATCGCACGGCAGGTCATCACCAAAGAGTCCCGCTTGCGGCGGCGCCAATACGGCCGCCTCTTGCGGCGCGGCCTTCAACGCCCAGACTTCAATGGGGCGGCCGAGCAGTTGAAAGTCCGGAACCTCAGGCAATTCAACCCGCAGGAAGGCGTCACGGCCATGCTCCTTCACCTGTTCGCGCAGCTCCATCAGCAGCCGGCCGAGCACGTTCATGCCCACCAGCGTGCTGCCGTCGCTCATGGCCTTGGCACCCCAGAAATCGTCCCTTCTGGATTCCTCCACGATTGGGCGGTCGCCGGTGCGAAGCAGCAGCTCGCTGAACGCGCCCCAGTTGTTGGCAAGCTTCATGCGCAGGCACCAGCGCATGATGCGCACGCGGACTTGGTCCCAGTCCCGGCGCGAGTCCTTGCGGTATGGCTTGCTCCGCATCTTGGCCGTCATCGGGCTGTTCTCGCCGATGATCATCCGCTGGACGTCGGGCAGGTGAGGGAAGCGACAGGCTTGGTACAGCGCTTCGGACGTGAGGATGCGGATGCCGTTCACACGGATGGGGTAGCCCCCAGCCATGTTCGAGAGGCCACCAAACGGCTCGTCTGTCTTGAGGAAGACGACGCTCTCGGCCCGGCGGTAGGTGCGGACTTGATTGCGGCCACTCATCAAAGCCCGTCCCCGGTCAAGTCGGCAAACATCCTTCGCACAGCCGTCTGCGTGTTCGTGGTTCGGGGAAACAGCGGGTACCACGGCGCATCCACCCAGAGCGCCAGGGGCGCGTTGTTGGGGCAGTTGCGATAGGTCACGATGAGCGATCCGAAGCCAAGGGTCTCCAGCGTCATGTGGCCCAGAGGGCGCTGGGTGGCACCGAGGTTCGGGCACATCTGCCGAATGCGAACGCCAGCCTTCAGGAACTCCTGCTCCAGAAGAGTCTTGGCCGCGTCGCTGGAGAACAAACCGGCAGCGCCAGGGCTACCGGGAGCGCGCAGCGTCGGCTGGTACTGCATGCCCGCCACGTAATCCTGCACCGCTTGATCGTCCGGAATCACCGTGGGGCGCAGCACGTCTGCCATCGCGCTATAGGCTTTGCGATCCTCCAGCTCGATGGCGCGCCACCAGGTGATCTCAATCTGCTTGCCGGCCGCCCTAATGACCTCCTGGATCTTTCCGTTCGCGTAGTACCGGCCACCACTGTGCTCGGCGATACAAACTACATGGATCTTTGCCTGTGCAGGGGCGAAGTCGCGCACCCACCCTTCCAGATCGCGCCTCACCCGATTGCCGGTGAAGATGCCGTCATCAAGGTAGATGAAGACGTCGTTGCCCTGGCCGCAGTCTTCGATGCCGATGCCGAATTCCTCTTGAAGCACCTCCGAGAACAAGGCGAGCATGTCGGTCTGGCTGTCGCCGCCGCCCTGGATGTCCAGGAAATTCGCCGACCGCCAGAAGTCCTTGGGGTTCGGGCCGGTAAGCTTGGCCGTGTGGATCGCTCCGCGGATAAACTTCGATACGTTCTCTTTTGAAAAGTAGGTGTTCTTCAGGACGTGATCCATTTCCCGCAGGATAGGGAGCTGGACGTCGGCATCGAACTGCTGCACCCAGCGGTCGACATGGTCGGTGATCGGCTTTGGTAGCGAGCCGTCGCGGTAGTCCTGGATCGTCTGCGCGATGGACGCCAGTAGAGTTTGACGTTCGCTCATGCCTGCACCCCTCCAATGATCTTCTGCAACAGGCCTTCGGTCTGCTGTTCCAGCCTGAGGATGTCGGCGCGAATCTCATCCAGCGTGCGCAGCGGCGCAGGCTTGTAGAAATAGCGGGCGAAGGAGATCTCGTAGCCGATTTGGGTCTTGTCCCGCGCGATCCAGGCATCCGGCGCGTGAGGCAGCACCTCGCGCCGGAAAAAGGCATCGATGCCGCCGGGCTCCTTCAGCGGCACTTGCTCGGTATCGCGCAGGTCGGCATCGGGCTCGTACTCGACCAGGAACCCGTCTTTGCCCGCCACCTCGAGGTACACGCCGTCGAGCCCCGGCTCGAACGGTTCGTCCTTTTTCAGCTTGGTGCGCTTGGCAATCACCGGCGGCGCCGTTTCGTCACGCCAGCTCACGGCCTTGAAAATCGCCTTCTTTTCGGCGGCGGCCAGCTTCTTTCCGCGCTTGGCCATGGCCGCCTCGAAACGGGCGCGGAAGTCGTTGTGGTCGTCGAACACGCCGTCGCCAAGCTCCTGTTGGGCGAGCAGCGCCAGCTCGATTAAAGTCTTGTCGCGTTGCCAGGTCGAAACATCGAGCAGCTTTTTGCGGCGTTTCTCGGGCACGGCCTTCTTCGCGGGCGCGCCCTCGTCTTCATCGCCCTCCGGCTCGTCGTCGTCTTCCCCGGTATCGCCCTTCAGCCACGCCTCGATCTCGGGCTTGAGCTTGGAAAACTCTGCGTAGAGCTTGTCGCCGTACTTGGCCCAGATCTCGGCGCGCAGGGCTTCATCGCCACTGGCAAAGCGCAAGGTCTCGATGGCGCGGCGCGTAAGCTGGCTTTTCAGCCGCAGCGGACGTTCGACGGTGATCTTCCAGTAGCCGAAGTCGGCGTTGTCGAACCACTTGCACTCGGGTGTGTCCTGCGGTTGCCCGAGGTAGAGGTCGAGGATGCGTTGGATGTCAGCCTCGGACAGCTCGCAATTCTTCTTGCCGAGGTTGCGGCGCAGCGGCTGAAACCAGCGGGTGGCGTCGATGAGCTGCACGCGGCCTTTGCGGTGCTCAGCCTTGCGATTGGTAAGCACCCAGATGTAGGTCGCGATGCCCGTGTTGTAAAAGATGTTGAGCGGCAGGGCGATGATGGCTTCGAGCCAGTCGTTTTCAAGTATCCAGCGCCGGATGTTGCTCTCGCCCTGACCTGCATCGCCCGTGAACAGGGCGGAGCCGTTGTGGACGATGGCGATGCGACTGCCCAGAGGCGAGTGCTGCTTCATCTTCTGCAGCTTGTTCACTAGGAACATGAGCTGCCCGTCGCTGGAGCGGGTGATGAGCTTGAACTCCGGGTCGCCGCCGTGGCTGACGATGAAGCGCGGATCGTTGAACCCCTTCTTGCCGCCCATGCGGTCGAGATCTGTCTTCCAGCTCTTCCCGTAGGGCGGGTTGGAGATCATGAAGTCGAACTCGCGGGAACGGAACTGGTCGTTGGACAGGGTGGACTTGTCCGCGCCGCCCACGATGTGCTCGGCCTCATCGCCTTCGCCTTTGAGCAGCAGGTCGGCCTTGCAGATCGCGTAGGTTTCGGGGTTGATCTCCTGCCCGAACAGGTGGATGGAGACCTCCTTGCCGTGTTCCTCAGCCAGCTCCCGCAGAGTCTCCTCGGCGACGGTCAGCATGCCCCCGGTGCCGCAGGCGCCGTCGTAGAGCAAGTAGGTGCCGGACTGGATCTGGTCGGCCACCGGCATGAACATCAGCTTGGCCATTAGCCTGACAACATCCCGCGGCGTGAAGTGCTCACCGGCCTCCTCGTTGTTTTCCTCGTTGAAGCGGCGGATCAGTTCTTCAAACACAGTGCCCATGCCGTGGTTGTCCAGCGCGGGCAGCTTGATGCGGCCGTCCGCGTCTTTGACCGGGAGTGGCGACAGGTTGATCTCGGGATCGAGAAAGTCCTCGATCAGGTAGCCCAGAACATGCGCATCCACCAATGTCTGAATCTGGTCGCGAAACTTGAACTTGGTGAGGATCTCCTGGACGTTCGGTGAAAAGCCATCCAGGTAGGCGATGAAATCCTCACGCAAACGCTGGCCCTGACTGCTGGCCTTGAGCTTGGCGAGCGTGAATTCCGAGACGTTGTAGAACGCCTGCCCCGCGGCCATCCGCAGAGCCCCGTCCTGCTCGGCGACGTTGTTCTTGTCGAGGAAGCGCTTGCGCTCCAACACCTTCTGCTTGGTCTCTTCCAGGACGGCGTCGAGCCGCCGCAGCACGGTGAAGGGCAGGATGACATCGCGGTATTTGCCGCGCACATAGACATCGCGCAGGCGGTTGTCCGCGATGTTCCAGATGAAGTCGGAGATCCACTTGATCTGGCTTTGGTCTTGCACTTTTCCATTTTTCATACCGTCTTCTTCTGTTCGCTCGACACTGGAGCGGGCGAGGCGTGGTAGTCCTCTCGGCCCTGCCACCCCTTCTCGGTCTGCTCTGTGATCCACTGATCGATTTCCTGGCGACGAAACCGCCACGTACCCCCCACCTTGAATGCCGGGATCTTCTTGGCCGCAGCCAAGCGGTAAACCGTGCGCTTGCCCACCTTGAGGTAGGCCGCCACTTCGTCGAGCGTGAATATCTCTCCAGCGTCTTCTTTCATCACTTCCTCATCCGGCACCAGGCAAAGACCGGTGATGATGGTAATCTTGGCTAGGATACAGCAGAATTTGACATCGTTGAACAGCCAGATGGCAAGGAGGGAGGATGATCGACCCGGCAAGCCAGGCCCAACTGAAGGAGGCCATTGCTGACTGCATCGGCACCGATCAAGGGGTGCTTGACGCGCTGCGGGAGGAGATCCGCCCTCTGAAGAGCGCCACACTCCGGAAGGCAATCCAGGCTTTGACCTCTTCGAGGTCGACAGTGATGGCAGGCAAACCCGATGGGTCGAAGTGAAGTCCATGACTGGCACTTTGGAAGATCGTCCGGTGGGTCTGTCACACACGCAATTCGAGTTCGCACGCGAAAAGGGCGATGCGTACTGGTTGTACGTGGTCGAGCACGCGACCGATCCGGCACAAGCCCGCGTGCTGAGGATTCAAAACCCCGTCGGCCACGCCCGGACGTTCACGTTCGACCATGGCTGGAGCGAGATCGCTCGAACTGATCCGCCCCGGTGATGTACCACTCGGCCAAATCGTCGAATCCGCACCCTCAAGGCCAAGGCGATACTATCTGGCTCGGATTACGGACGCGGGTTCGGTTCCGTGTTCCGCCTTCAAGGGACAAATGGCCGAAACGGTGGACTTTGGGCCAAAACCGGGGACATTTGTTCGGACTACGAAGTGGAATCGAACTGTTCTCTGTCCAGTTCCCGGGCGAGTTCATGCCATAGTGGCACGCGCGATGGCGGTGCAGGCTCTGGCTCCGTATCTGGTTGTCGGGGTGCCTTGGGCTCCGGCGGCCGACCGACAGTGCTGTGGTTTTGCTCCCATTCCCAGAGGGCTTGCAGCGAGAAGCGGACGCTGCCAACCAAGGCCAGATGTGGAACCTGCTTCCTGGCACGGTATTCCGGGGTTGTGAACCAGTGTTTGGGCAGTCCGGTCGCCTCAATCACATCCTGGGCCGTGACGTAGAACGCCCCGGCATCTTCTTCCGTTTCAGGCTGTTCCTGCGGCCGAGTCACGACTTTGGGCACGCGTTCACCGTCACCAAGAATCGCTGACCAGTGCTGCGCGCTCTGTCGCTCGAAGCCGAGGATGTCGGCTTCGTGGTAACGGACATACTGGAACAATTTGTGCCAGGTGGGCCCTTCGTTGTCAGAACGCCAGCGTCGCAAGGTTTTCAGGCTGATCTTCCAGCGGGCGGCAAGCTGCCTTTCGGTCATCACGGGGTAATGCATCTTCTTCTCCAAGACTGATGCCCCCATGACAACGCTGTTCCTTGTAGAAGCCAAGCTCAGTGTTCGATGATTACCCTGCGGCCGTCTCCGCAATCAGCACGTCGGCCGGGATGCCTAGGCTCTTGTGCAGCCTGCGGATCATGGCCAGCGTCAACGGGCGCTTGCGGCTCAGGACTTCGTAGACGCGGTTGCTTTTGCCAATCATCGGCTCGAGATCTTTAACGGACAGACCGCTTTGATCCATCCGGAATTTGATGGCTTCTACTGGATCAGGCGCAGTGATGGGCACGTGCTTGGCCTCGTAGGCTTGCACCAGCGTGGCGAGGATATCCAGGCGATCCCCCTCCGGCGTGCCCAGATCAGGGTCGGACTCCATCAAGGCCGAAATCTCTTTAAGCGTGGCCTTGTAGTCTGTTTCGGTGTGGATAGGGCGGATGTCCATGTTTTCCTCCGTGGCCGGTCAGGCCATTTCAACGGTTTCTGCGTCCACTGCGTCGTACTCCTTGTGGGTGCCGACGAACTTCACGTAGACGATCTGCAACTTGTACGCAACGGCCACGATCAGCCGGTAATCATTGCCTTTGATGTTGAAGACCACGCGACGGTTCTTCAGCACGCTGGCGCTGCGGTACAGCGCCTTGATGTCTGCGGGCTGAGTCCAGGTCGCATTCGTTGCTTCCTCATACCAAGCCTTCAGCGGCTGCTCGGCGTCGGGATGGCGCTCCCAGAAGGCTCGAAGGGTGGACACAGCAATCACTCGCATTGGTCGGAGTTTAGTCCCATTTTGGGACTATTGCAGCGGCAGGCTGGCCCAACAGGGGGTTCCCACGATGCAAAACGGCCATTTGATAGAGGCGAGCACCCTCAAGATCAGTGCTTTTCTAAAGAACCTCATATGCGGGCGCGGGTTCGGTTCCGTATTCCGCCACCAATATTGAAACCCCAACCGTTCTCGGTTGGGGTTTTTTCTTGCCCGATCGCGCCGGTTCCCGCGTGTTCGCGGGGATTCCTGCGGAAGCCTGCGGACTTCGCCCGCCGCCTGAATTGGCCGTTCCGGGCCACATTCCACTTTCTCCTAGCCATTCCTCGCTCCGACCTCGCTCCCTGAAAGTTGCCCGAAGTCCGCAAGGGCCACAAGTCAGCGCCATACAGATCAAAGGGTTACGCGCGGACGAATCAAGCGGTTGGATTGCAGCATCGGGGGGCGAAGGACACGCTGCGGGTGCGTTTCGTCGGTAGTTATCGAGAACTACCGACATGTCGCAACGCGAAAGTACGTGCTTGGATGGTGGCTAAGATAAGGAACCTCTTGTCAGGACAATGTCCTGACGAGTACGATAAAGGAATCCAATATCAGTCCGGAGGGGCACCATGAGCACCCTGAATCTTTCCAAGACCGAACGCATTGACGTTCGTGCCAGCACGCCGGTCAAGCAGCTGCTTCAAGAAGCCGCACGCGCCTGCCACAAGAACGTCAGCGAGTTCCTGCTCGACGCGGGCGTGACGGCGGCCGCGCAGACGCTGGCGGATCGTCGCCAGTTCGTGCTGGACGACACACAGTGGCAGGCCTTCCAGGAGGCGCTGGACCGCCCGGTGCAAAGCAAGCCGCGTCTGAAGAAGTTGCTGCGTGAACCTGGGGTGCTGGATTGAGCAATGACTACTCGCCCGTTCGCAAGCTGGCTGCAACGGATCAGGTCGATGCGTTCGACTGCGGCCAGGCCGCGCTGAACCAGTTCCTGCAGCGCTACGCGCTCGTCAACCAGAAGGCCAACAGCGCGCAGACCTATGTCTGCTGCCAGGGTGACGTGGTGGTCGGCTTCTACAGCCTAGCCGTTGGTAGCGTCGATCCGGAAGCCACGCCGTCGAGAGTGATGAAGGGGCTGGCGCGCCACCCGGTGCCGGTCATGATCCTGGCCCGGCTCGCCGTGGACAAGGAGCATCAGCATAAAGGTCTGGGCCAGGCCTTGCTCAAGGATGCACTGCTGCGCACCGCACAGGCCGCCGACATTGCGGGTATCCGCTGCCTGTTGGTCCATGCCAAGGACGACGCAGCACGGCAGTGGTACGAATCGTGGGAATTCGAGCCCAGCCCGACTGATCCGTACCATCTGTTCCTGATGCTCAAGGATCTCAAAGGCATGTTGAGCTGAGGTGGTGTCTCCACCTCAGAGTCCGACTCTCTCCCGCTGCTCATCCCACAGCGCTGGCGGATCAACCGCCAGATCAAACAGCGTGACGTGGTTCGGCAATTCGTCGTCCAGGATGGCCGCCACGATGTCGGGTGCCAGCGTGGTCAGGTTGACCATCCGGCTGACGTAGCTGTTGTCGATCCCCTCCCGCGTGGCGATTTCCTTCAAGGACTTCGCTTCCCCCGATTCCAGCATCGCCAGCCAGCGGTGACCCCTGGCCAGCGCCAATTGAATGGAGGTCGGTGCCACGTCCCATGGTCTGACCGGTGCAGTCTCACCGTTCGGGAGAGTGACCAGCTTGCGGCCGCTGCGCCGCTTGATCTGGATCGGCACAGACAGAGTTAGCCGGCCATCACTCGCCTCAACGATGTCCGGCTCGCCAGTTTTCTGGATGCGGATGTCGCTCATGCCAACGCCTCCGCTTGTTGCTCGACCGGCTCGGGACGCAGTTCAAGCACCAGCCGCTCGATGCCGTTGGCGCGCAATCGCACCTCGAGGTCATTGGGCGACACGATCACCTTCTCGACCAGCAATTTCACGATCCGGGTCTGCTCCGCCGGGAACAGTTGATCCCAAATCGCGTCGAGTCGGGTCATGGCCACGGTGATCTTGGCCTCGTCCAGCGTTGGGTCGAGCTTGATCGCTTGCGGCAGCATGTCGCCGAGCAGATTCGGGGCACGCAGGATGGCACGCAGTTGGTCGAGCACCGCCGATTCGAGTTCTGCGGCAGGCAGTCGCGGCAGACCCGAGGCGCCCGCGTGTTCCTTGGCGTCGCGCTGGGGCACGTAGTAACGGTAGCGTCGGCCATTCTTCTTGGTGGTGTGCCACGGCGACAGCGCACGGCCGTCGTTGCCGAACACGATGCCCTTGAGTAGATAGGGAACCTTGGCCCGCGTCGTGTTGCCCCGCACCCGGCCGTTGGTATCGAGGATCGCGTGGACGCTGTCCCACAGTTCGCGGCTGATGATGGGCGGATGCTCGGCCTGGTACCACTGGTCCTTGTGCCGCAACTCGCCAAGGTAGGTTCGGTTGCTCAGGAGCTTGTAGATGTGACCCTTGTCGATCGGCCTGCCATCGCGGGTCTTACCGTCTTGCGTGGTCCACGCCTTCGACGTCACGCCATCCAGTTTTAGCTCTTTAACCAGTGCGGTGCTGGACCCGAGTTCGACGAAGCGCTGGAAGATGTGCCGGATCAGCTTGGCCTCACGCTCGTTGGGCACCAACCGCCGGTTCTCGACGTCGTAGCCCAGCGGCGGCACGCCGCCCATCCACATGCCCTTGCGCTTGCTGGCCGCGATCTTGTCGCGGATACGTTCGCCGGTGACCTCGCGCTCGAACTGGGCGAAGGACAGCAGGATGTTCAGCATCAAGCGGCCCATCGAGGTCGTCGTGTTGAATTGCTGGGTGACCGAAACGAACGACACGCCGTAGCGCTCGAACACCTCGACCATCTTGGAGAAGTCCGCGAGGCTGCGCGTAAGGCGGTCGATCTTGTAGATGACGACCACGTCGATCTTGCCGGCCTCGATGTCCGCCATCATGCGGCGAAGCGCCGGACGTTCCATGTTGCCACCGGAGAAGGCCGGATCGTCGTAGTCGTCGGCGACCGGTATCCAGCCTTCGGCGCGCTGGCTGGCAATGTAGGCATGTCCGGCATCGCGCTGCGCATCGATCGAGTTGTATTCCTGGTCCAGCCCTTCATCAGTGGATTTGCGCGTGTAGACCGCGCAGCGCATGCGGCGCTTGCGGACTGTTCTGTGCCGGTGATACGCAGGCGTGCCAGGCCGTTGGCCAGCAACGACGCGATCTCGTAGCGACGCTGTTCCGGCGTCATCCGCTCCGGTGGTAGATGGTTGATTTGATGCATCGGTGGCGGTCCTCTCGGTCAAACTCACATGCAGTGAAATTGTCCGGATGGACTGCCGCCGACACCATGAGGGAGTTTCGGAGTCGTGCGAACCAATGCGGGTTGCTTCGAAAAGCAGGTCCCTTTTAGTTCGCCAGATGACGGGCGAGGATGGTCTTCATCATCGAATTGCCGGGCTGGGTGCTGGCGATCATGTCCCGGATCTGCTCATTGACCTGTGGGGTTGGCACACCAGCGTTCACCGCCGCCTGCGTGACTGCCGAATAAGCATCGAGAACATCAGCGCCGGTGATGTCGAAGCCATGCCCGAGAGAGATCCAGCGCAATGCGGCAAGACCTGCGGCGAGCGCGAATGCTGGCTGCTTCTCGACGTAGTCACGGGCGGCGCGCGTCAGCGTGCGCGGATCGGTCGGACTGCGTGTTGCCAACTCAGCAGCCACTTCGAATAGACCCGCGTCCTTGGCAGCGGCGAACCATTTGCCCTCGGCGCCAGGTGTGCTGGCTACCAGGTCGCGTAGGATCTCTTCCGGTTGCTTGTGGGGATACTTCTTGGCGATGGCGCGAAACGTCGCCAGATTCGTTGTGCCCTGATTTGCCTCGATGGCATAGCGGCGGTAGGCCTCGTCGAGCAAACCGGAGGACAACAGGATCTCTTCGCAGGACTGGGCAATCTGCCAGCCAGGATCATTGAGACCGCGAGACTCCTCGGCGTATCGGATCGCCTCGGCCTTCCTGCCCATCGCCGACAACGCTTTCACACCCCAACGCCGATCGTGCCACCACTTGAACGGCGCCTTGTCGAGCAACGCCAACAGTTCCTGGTGGCGGCCCGCCCCGAACATCGATGCCAGGCAAGCGCTGGTGCCCTTGAAGAATCCATGTCCAGAAGCCTTCGGGCTCCACACGCTCTCGACGACCGGCAAAAACTCATCGGCCCAGTGCGACGCCAGCTCCGGCGTCACGCACAACTCGCCCCAGTAATCGCCGAGCAGTTCGATGTAGGGCATCTCGTCGTCCTGCAGCGCTTGCCACAAGCGCTCGAGCCAGCGTTGTCGCAGCTTCGGCTCGACGTCAGCCTTGACGATGAGGGGCACCAGGGTATCGATGGCCTTGTTGATGGCGGAACCGAGTGCCCCCGATGAACTGTCCACCTGTTCCAGTGCCGGAGAGAGCTTTTCCAGCAGGATGATGGCTCCCTCAGCTGCGAGCACGGGCTCCTTGCGGGCGACCTGCTTGATCTCCGTGATGGCTTCCTTGATCCGCTGCACCGGCGTGTCGGACCGCCAGCCAAAGGCATGCCGGCGAAAACGGGAAGCGAATTGCCACTTGTGGGCGCTCATGATCGATCCACCATGATCTATCGCACCGGGTACTGGCCATTGCGGATGAAGCGGTCGTAAGTGTCTTCCTCCGGTTCCTCATCGTCGTGGCGCGCGCCCTGCCACTCGGCCTCGGGCAGCAGTAGCAAGGTCAGTGTGTAGTCGTACTGACCCGCGACGCGCGTCATCTCCGTGACCGGCATGCTGGCGGGTTCACGGGCAAACCAGGACTGGGCACGCCCCGTCTGGCTGTCGGCCATGCCAAAGGCGTTGTAGCTGTGCGCCAACGCATCGTGCGGCAGCTCGATGGTGTTCTTGCGCGTCGCGAAGTAGGCGCCGGACTTGAGCGCCGCCTTGTTCGACTTGGCCCACAGCATGTGATCGTCGCGGCTGGCCACCAGTATGGCGCGCTTGGGTGCGATCTCGGTCCAGCGCAGGGCGGCAGCCGTCAGCGATACCCCATAGCGATCGGCGCAGTGGCCGAGCAGATCGAAACTGACCTGTTGACCGTCCACCTGCCGCCGGAAGTCGTCCAGCGGCATCAGCAGGGTTGAGGCGAACAGATCCGCCTCGGCCTTGATGTCGCGCTCGTTGTTGTCCCCTGTCTCGATGTCGTCGTCGCCGCATTCGAATAGGTCCTGCTGGTGACGGTGCAGGATGTAGTGGCCGAACTCATGCGCAATCGTGAAGCGCTTGCGGCCTTCCGACGGGGTGGCGCTGTTGTAGAGGACCAGCCACTTCGAGCGCGCCTTATTGGCCTTCAACAGGCCATCGAAACCCTCCAGATCCTCGCCCCGAACCGTGTCGATCGGCGAGTCTGCAAAGCACTGGCGGGAATACTCCAACGCCAGCTCGTCAACCTTGACCGGAAAGCGATCCGTACCGAGAACCGTGTTGAGCATGGACGAGATGCGGTTGGCCTCGGCCATGGGCTTTTTCGCGTCCGTCATTCATCTTCCCAGGCATCGAGGATCTTGCGGATCTTCTTCTTGTCCGGCTCGGACATGTTCTTGTACTTACGGAAGAAGGCCTCGTCGAGCACTTCCTCGTCCGGGGTGGCTGCCGACTCGGTCAGCAGGAACTCCGTGGTGACCTCGAGGACGGCGGCGATCTTGCCGATCTTCTCGGCCGATGGCTTTGGGTCGTCTTTGTTTTCCAGTTCCCAGATGTAGCTCTTGCTGGAGTCGGTCAGTTCGGCCAACTGTTCCAGGCTGAGCTTCTTTTGCTTCCGCAGTGCGCGGATCTTGTCCCCCAGGGGCGATGGCACCGGTATTTCCTCATTTGTTGGCTTCAATCCTAAAATAATACCACTGTACCGAACGAATTCGTACCTGCTTGACAAACCTATAACCGCTCCGCGACAATCTAAATCGTTCGGTACACCGAACTTCATCGGTCTGCACACCCCAACAAGAAGAAGGGGCCGTCGAGGCTGATACCAAGCCGATCCAAACCTTTGAGGGGTATGTAGATGAACGATGCAGAAAACCTGAGCAAGCTCCTGGGCCACCTGCCACCGGCGGTGTTCCGTGAATTTATGGTGGATGAATTCGGCCTGGCCATGCCGGACGCGGACGCCAAGAAGCCCAAGAAAGAACAGCGTGAGCAGATGGAGGCTGTGCTCGCGGCTCTTGGGGTGGGCGAGCGGCAGCGGATCGAAGAAGTGGCCGAACGTATCGTGCTGCTGTCGGACGGCGCCGGCCAGGACGTCATCGACGGCTTTAAGGACGACATCTTCGATGACGCGGCCCGGGAACGCTTTGCCAAGTCCATGAGCTCGACTTCGCGCGCCGACTCACCCGGCGTGCAATAGCCACTTGGATTCGAGAACAGGACCTGCTGACCAAGCACGTTCTCCACTTCGTAGCTGTCGACAAGGTCATCGATCAGTTCGGGTGCGTGATCCTCGCCGCCCAACGTGACCCCGTCCACCGTGTCTGTCATGACCTGGACAAGCGTCAATGGCGGCAACCTATCGAGGGCGTCCTTGGCCGGCAGCGCGTCCAGGGTTTCCACCACCGAGCGCACAGCATCGGCGGACATCCAGGGGTTGAACGCGGCGAGCTTGGCCTCCAGCACGTCGCGGAAGAAGGTGCCCGCCTCACCACCGCGCTGGGTGCGTGCATCCTCCGGCGTGATCGACGTCCAGCCGATCTCCACCGCGTGCTTGACCATCGGGAACTGCACCGTGCCGGCTTCGCTGATCTTGAGTGTGCTCATGCCGTGGCCTCCGCGTGTTGCGTCGAGGCCGGGGACAGCGCCGACAGATCCAGATCAGACACGGCGATCTCGCCGGTCATGAGCTTGTGCAGCAGCGACTGGAACAGTTCTTCCAGCACGGCGCGTTTTTGCCGGTGCAGGGCGATCTTGCGGTCAAGGGCGTCCAGGATGGCGACGATTTCCTCTTGTCCCTCAGTCGTCGGTGGAACCGGAATCGGGAGCGGGTCAAGATGCTTTTTGTTGAGTTGCGGCGTCGGCCCGGGCTCGGTGATGGTTCTCAAGTCAAACGACTGGAACCAGTGAAAGAGAAATCGCGCGTTGATTGTGTTGCCCGGGACGACGCCAATGACATTGGGGTCGAACACGCTCCACGATTCAGTCAGCCGCTTCTTGTTGGTCGCGATCGCTGCGCCTCGCTTGGGAAACACAATTGTCCCTGGTGGTGCGCACCGATAAGCAAAGCTGAGTTCGCCAAGATTGGGGCGAGGGACGGAAACTTTCTTCTGCCCGCTGACGAGAAGCGCGCTTTGAAGCAGTGGCTTGCGGCTCGATACGGACGCCCCGCGTTCCCCAACGCCTTCGAGAACCGATTACGAAAGACCGTTGGCAAGAAGTCTGTCGAATATCGCATCGCAAAAATCCTGGAACCGGAGTCATCGCACCTGGTGGCACTTTTCTTCGATCTCGGTGAGGACAAGGCCATTGAGTTGGAGGACGGAGATCCCTATTTCTTATCCATCTCGGTTGTCTATGACGCCACGGAGGGTGGGCCGAATGCTAGGGCGAGTGCTGAAAAAGTTGCCGGCGAACTCCGTACGCTCTTCGAGCAAGCCTATGGAACTGCTGACACTGCAACAGAGATCGCATTGGACGCATGCAATGCAGTAGCCGACACATTCATGACCTTGGCGGATCTCCGGAAGGTGGATCAATGGCGCCTCGAGTACATCAGCCTACGTGAAGACCCGGCGGGCGATTTTCTTCCTGCTGGTGAGCTGCCCGTCTAGACTCGCTCCGTTGCACAGGCTGCCAACCATCGCCGTTCGCTGAAGAACCCGCCCAAGACTGCCGACGAGTACCTGGACACCCTGCTCAAGCAGGGCCTGACGCAGACCGTTGGGCAGTTGCGGGAGTGGAAGGTAGCGATCTGACGGACGCGGGTTCGATTCCGGTTTCGGGAATTGAACTGGCTCCGAAAAGCAGACCAGGTTGAGCAGCCTTTCCGGCCACCAATCAGGGCGAAAAACTTGCTTGATCGTCCGGTGCCGAAGGGCGTACCGACTGGCTTTTCGATCGAGTTCGCACTGGTTCGCAGCAACCCGCAGCGCTTCGATTCCGTACTTTCAATAGTCGTTTGATACGGGGTACCATCCCACCGAGACCCCGCAGGAGTTCGAATCTTTCCGCACGAACTCGCAGGAACCCTCACCAGCCCGCACGGCCCGATGCCAGGTCGTTGATTTTCAACAAACCGCTCTATCGGTCCGCGCTTGCGGACTGCGGACTTTCGATTGGCCGGAAATCTGGCTCGCCCAGACGGCTCTCGGTACCGACACGTTGCAAAAAGTCGGTATTCGTCGATATCTACCGACGAAACAGAACATCTCAGCCAGCACTGACCTGCGTCGCGACCGTCTTGGTCGACGTCGCTAGGCACGACTCCTCGTAGGCCTCGATGTCGACCTGCCGGTAGAGCACCCGGCCGCAGAGCTTCAGGAACTTGGGCCCGATCCCCTCGCTGCGCCAGCGTTCCAGGGTGGCCTCGCTGATGCTCCAGCGTGCGGCCAGTTGTTTTTGATTGAGGTGAGCGACTTCCATCTTAGTCTCCTTCCGAATGAGTTGGCAGGAGTCCATGAAGGCGCTGTTCGGCCGACGAGCCAAGCGGTATCGCTGCGCCAATCTATTCGCCGCATTTTCTGCGGAGATTGACCGGCCTATTCGCCGCAACACGGTTTGCGAATTCCCGATCGGGATTATTCCGTTGCCTGTCTCGCTGAATTGGGCAAACATTCCCGATCGGGAATTTTCAATGAGCAGGCAGCGCCCATGATTCACATCGACACCATTCATACTCTCGGACAATCTCTGCGTGCGGCACGCAGGCAACTCGGCCTGACGCAGGCCCAACTGGCTTTGGCGGCGGGAGTCGGCCTGCGTTTCATCGTCGAGTTGGAGGCCGGCAAACCGACTCTCCGGCTCGAACACGTGCTGCGCGTCATCAACGCGCTGGGTGGCGAACTCAGCCTTGGCGGACTGCCCTCGGCCTCGAGTGATCCCGTTGCCGCAAGGCCATTGTCGGTCGCTGACCAACCGGCCAGCCACGCTGAACGGCATCAGGCCTTGGACGAACTGGTTGCCCAAGCCCAAGCACTCAAGATGGGGTACGAGTAGACGCGCACTGGGCCAATCACTGGGCTGCTACCGCTCTAGCCAATGATTCCTGCATCCGCTGCGACTCTTTCTGCGCCTCAGCCAGGAGCTGATCCCAGTCATCGGGCGGATGTCCGTTATCCAGCATCTTGCGGAACACCCGGTAGGCGTCGTCGCTGCTTTCGTAGGCGCGCTTGGTGTCTTCGTCATTCACCCAGGCGTAGACGATCACCTTGCTCGGGGCGTGGTAGCGGAAGAACAGTCGGTATTGCTGGAAGAACTTGGCCCGGAACCAGTGCTTGTGATCGTCACCGAGCGTCCCACCCTGGCGGTACTCCGGTCGCGTCGGATCTTGCGGGATGACATCGAACGCCAGCTTGGTGAGCGCGGCCAGCCGCTTGCTGGCGTTCTTTTTTACGTACCCGGCCGGGTCCTTCTGCTTCAGGGTCTCGACCTGCCGCGCCAGCGCTTCAATCTGCGCCAGGAACAGTGGATGGGCGAAGACCGTCCAGCCATGAATGACCAAGGGCTCAGGCCTCCCCGCGCTCATTCATCGTCTTCCGACAGGGCAGCATCGAGATCGACATCGACGCCGCCGACTAGCGACTGGATGCGTTGGACGAGGCCGGCATCCACAGCTTGCAGCCGTTCGGGATGGCGAGTGATGTCGGCGGCCAGGAAGCCGAGGAACTGACCGAGCACCGGGTCATCACCTTCGGATGCTTCGACGCGCGTCAGCACCACCTCTCCGCTGGGGCGAATGGTGTAGTGGATCTTGTCGCGCTTGCCTAGCTTGAGGGCACGACGCACGGTTTCCGGCACCGTGGTCTGGTAGCGATCGGTAAGTGTGGATTCGACTTCGAGGGTCGCGGCCATGGCGGTCTCCTGCGGATCTAGGTTGATGCTTGCATGGTAATGCAGTCGCATTGTCTTGTCAATGCAGTTGCATTGCCTCCACGGACACCCGGCTCGAATGGGTGTAAATGGGTGTGCTTTTGGTCGTGGCGACGGACGTGGGTTCGACTCCCAAAACGGGAATTGAAGTGGCGCCGGAAAGCAGACGAGGTTGAGCGGCCTTACCGGGCACCAATCAGAGCGAAAAACCTGCTTGATCGTCCACGGACGAACAGCGTACCGACAGGCTTTTTGATCGAGTTCGCACCGGTTCGCAGCAGCCCGCAGCGCTTCGATTCCGTACTTTCAATAGTCGTTTGATGCGGGGTACCATCCCACCACCAATACCAAAACCCCAACCGTTCTCGGTTGGGGTTTTTTCTTGCCCGATCGCGCCGGTTCCCGCGTGTTCGCGGGGATTCCTGCGGAAGCCTGCGGACTTCGGCATCCGGCCCCTGGCCCCGTCCAGAGCCACCTTCCTCTCTCTCCCGGCCATTTTTCTCTCCGGCCTCGCTCCCCCATACACGCCAGAAGTCCGCAAACGCCGCGAACAAGGCCATTACAAATCAATGCGTTACGCGCGGACGAATCAAGCGGTTGGATTGCAGCATTGGGTGGCAGAGGAAACACCTTGTCAGGACAATGTCCGGACGCCTACAATAGAAGCATCCAAGATCAATCCGGAGGGGCACCATGAGCACCCTAAATCTTTCCAAGACCGAACGCATTGACGTTCGTGCCAGCACGCCGGTCAAGCAACTGCTGCAGGAAGCCGCGCGCGCCTGCCACAAGAACGTCAGCGAGTTCCTGCTCGACGCGGGCGTGACGGCGGCCGCGCAGACTTTGGCGGATCGCCGCCAGTTCGTGCTGGACGACACACAGTGGCAGTCCTTCCAGGAGGCGCTGGACCGCCCGGTGCAAAGCAAGCCGCGCCTGAAGAAGTTGCTGCGTGAACCTGGGGTGCTGGATTGAGCAATGACTACTCACCCGTTCGCAAGCTGGCTGCAACGGATCAGGTCGATGCGTTCGACTGCGGCCAGGCCGCGCTGAACCAGTTCCTGCAGCGCTACGCGCTGATCAACCAAAAGGCCAATAGCGCGCAGACCTATGTCTGCTGCCAGGGTGATGTGGTGGTCGGCTTCTACAGCCTCGCGGTCGGCAGTGTCGATCCGGAAGCTGCGCCGTCGCGAGTGATGAAGGGGCTGGCGCGTCACCCGGTGCCGGTCATGATCCTGGCTCGGCTCGCCGTGGACAAGGCGCATCAGCGTAAAGGTCTGGGCCAAGCCTTGCTCAAGGACGCCCTGCTGCGCACCGCACAGGCTGCCGACATCGCCGGGATTCGCTGCCTGTTGGTCCATGCCAAGGATGATGCGGCGCGGCAGTGGTACGAATCCTGGGAATTCGAGCCCAGCCCGACCGATCCGTACCATCTGTTCCTGATGCTCAAGGATCTCAAGGGCATGTTGAGCTGAGGTGGTGTTACCGCCTCAGAGCCCGACTCTCTCCCGCTGCTCATCCCACAGCGCCGGTGGATCAACCGCCAGGTCGAACAACGTGATGTGGCTCGGCAGCGTATCGTCCAGGATCGCGGCTACGATGTCCGGCGCCAGCGTGGTCAGGTTGACCATCCGGCTCACGTAGCTGTTGTCGATCCCCTCCCGCGCGGCGATCTCCTTCAGTGACTTCACTTCTCCCGACTCCAGCATGGCCAGCCAGCGGTACCCCCTGGCCAGCGCCAACTGGAGTGGCGTGGGTGTTACGTCCCACGGCCTTACGGGAGCGGTTTCGCCGTTCGGCAAGGTGACCAGCTTGCGCCCGCTGCGCCGCTTGATCTGAATTGGCACCGACAGGGTCAGCCTGCCGTCGCTGGTCTGGAGAATGTCCGGCTCGCCGGTCTTCTGGATGCGGATGTCGCTCATGCCATGGCCTCCTCCGCCTGCTCGACGGACTCGGGACGGAGCTCCAGCACCAGACGCTCGATGCCGTTGGCGCGTAGCCGAACCTCGAGGTCGTTGGGCGACACGATCACTTTCTCAACCAGCAGCCGGACGATCCGGCTCTGCTCGGCCGGGAATAGCTGATCCCAGATCGCGTCGAGCCGGGTCCGGCCATCTGGTGCCGCCGCGCACCTTCGTCATCGATGTCGGCGCGCAGTCGGCCCTCGCACAGGTGCGCCGCACCGCCACCGACTTCGACATGACCGAGGTGGAGGCGATCCTCAACAGGACGCCGATCAACGACGCGGTGATCCGTCATTGGCGCGAGAAGGCCGGCGAGCGCAAGACCATCGTGTTCTGCTCCACCGTGGCCCACGCGCAGTGCGTGGCCGACGCCTTCGTCGCCGCCGGCATCCGCGCCGTGCTGATCCACGGCGAGTTGTCGGACGACGAGCGCAAGGCGCGGATCACCGCCTACTTCGACAACCTGCGGGAGCTCACGCCCGACGACGTGCCGTTTTGAGGAGGCGGTGATGCTCGATTACAACCACCACCCCAGGTTCCACGAGCGCGTCAACGCCGTCATCGACGAGGCGCTGGCGCGCGAACGGACCGCACAGACAGCCCGCAGTTACCTTGGCGCTTCGCGCCTCGGCGTCGCCTGCGAGCGCGCCCTGCAATACGAGTACGCCCAACCGCGGATGCTCCTGCCGCTTTCCAGGAGCTGGTTTAAAGGGACTTTGCTAGAAGCCCATTGGCCCTATTGAAGGGGGCAGGTCAGGGCAGGTCATTTCGATCTCGCCGATTTGCTCGCTCAGATATTGGAAATGCGCGTGCAAACGATCCAGCACAGCGATAAGCCTCGGCGTCGACGAAATCGTTTTTGTTGCTCTTGACGAAGGGCCGCACGAACTGCGGCGGCTCAAGGGCAAACGGAACGCTGAAAAGCCACGGCGTGCTACGGAACCTAGGGAGACGTCGGCGCAATGCGCATGCGGGATCGGGGGCTTTGAGAGCGATTAAAAAAATGCCCATTTGATATTTCAAATGGGCAAAGATCGTTCTCAACGACGTTCTTTCCGCTGGCTCTTGTTAAGAGCTTCTGTTAGTTCAATGAGCGAGGGGCATGCCCGTAGACATGCTCCGGTTTGCTTCCGGTGCCTCACCAGTGATATACGATGGATCCGCTGGCCCCGACTTGGGTTTCGTGCTGCCTCCAGCTCGAGTTGATTGCCGCGTTTGCTGACAGTCGTTTGCTCAGTTGCATCGTCACGCCCGCTTGTGCGCTGACGATGTTGCGACCAAGCTTCAGACCAGAAAGGTTGGTGCGCATCGGAGCGAGGCCATTGATACCGTGAAGCACGACATTCATCGAGGGTGCACTGTCGGCAACGTCTCTCTCATAAGCGATGCGAAGCGACGGCGTAATGTGATGGCTTTCGTCACCAAAGTCCTTCCAGAGACGCACGCCGAAACCGACGCGGGCAGAGAGATATTCGCTCTTATCTGCGGTGACTGACGCAACACCGTTTTCCGTAAAGCCTTTGATCGACGTTTCGTTGACTCGAGCCGTCACGCTTGGTGTGATATTGACCAAAGACGTCTCAATCTTCTTGCCGAACTCTACGAAGCCGCCCACCGTATCGCCGTGAGTTTTGGCCGACATGCCATAGCTAGTGCCGCCTACTACTGCATTTCGGTCGCTCTTGATGGAGTGCCCTGAGTACGAAACACCGGCATTGGCGAACCAGTCGTTGATGCTGTGTGATCCATAGAGGCCAACGCTGAAGGTGTCGACCTTTGACTTGGCGTGCTTGCCGCTCGCATCGATCGTCGAGTTGGCATAGCCAAGTGCGATACCGACACGGTTGTTGCCGAAGGTGGTGTCCGCGCCGACACTGACCCCCGCGCCACGCATGGAGAAGCCTAGTGCGCCAGCGCTGCCAGTCGCGTTGCTTTGGTCGCCCGAGGCCTGTGCCCAGACATTCTTTCGGCTGTCAGTAATATCAGACTGCGCACCGCCCTGCATGAAAGCGCTATCTCCAGCCAAACGATCACGCATACCTTGCTGCAAACGGGCTGCGTTTTGTTCGGCTGCAAAAGCCATCTGCGGCAGCGTCAGAGCGCCTCGGCGATCTTGGTCCAGCAAGTGAGCCTGCACCTGCGCGGCCTGCATCGCCAACGCAGCCGGATCGGCGAATTGTCCCGAGGCGTACTGCGTCAGAAGCTCTTTCTTCACTGCTTCGGGCAGCGAGTCAAATGCCTCATCCAAAGCCAGCTTGTTAGCAGACGCAATAGCTTGATCCACATCGATTTGGCCATTCTCAAGCGCGTCGCGTACCAGTTTCCGATGTGCACTCGACAAGCTGGCTAACGCCTTGACCATCTTATTGTTAAGCTCTGCGCTCTTGATGCGGCGAGTGTCGCTCAAATCTCGTTCGGCCTTTAGCTGCTTCACAAGACTTCCCACTTGATCGCTCGTCGTGATGCTCCCCAGCAACACTCTGTCCCAAGCAATTGCTTGGTCTGAAACAGGAAGTCGCTTGATGGCATTAAGAATAGCCCGGGCGTTTTTTGCTCTAATTGTAGGGAGGGCTTCCGTGAGTTGCTCCGCGTCACTGATTTCTCCGCGCTCTATCGCAGCCAAGGCGAGTTTCTGATCCGTTGCAGACAATTTGACCATCTTATTGTTAAGCTCTGCGCTCTTGATGCGGCGAGTGTCGCTCAAATCTCGTTCGGCCTTTAGCTGCTTCACAAGACTTCCCACTTGATCG